>CAJBPB010000337.1 GCA_903957365.1 uncultured Bacteroidota bacterium | reverse complement strand
GTTTAAAAGTATAATCTCTGGTATTGTTTAATACCTCCTGGGCATTAGCTGAAAGAAAAATGAAAATCAATAATTGTGTAAATAACAGCTTTTTCATGCAATTTCGTTTTATTAGAAATTTTAAAAATGTGCGATATTTAGTTCAACAATTGGTTATCGAAAGTAAAAATGAAGATAAACAAAAATATAGGATTTATGTTTTGGCACTTATTAATATAATTATCAGAGTATTTTAATGTTCCGGATAAGATTGATCTGGATAATGCCGGAATGACTTTCGGTTTTTCAATGACAATCGAATTGGATTGTTCTCTTTTAATCCGTTTAACGATTTGGTTCACAAATTGTAATCGTGATTCGACGGTTTTAATCCGGTTTATTCCTTCATAAACTCTGACTCTAACCCCTTTTTCAGTTCTGGGATTTGGTTTATAATACTCCACAAACCACTTTTGCGTAGGGCTCAATCAATCGGTAAAATCTTGGGAAACCAAATTTATTTATCTTTCATCCTTTGTATTTGTCCCTGTTTTTCACAGAAATCAAAAAAAGGACAAATCAAACGGCTGACAATATGTTACTAAACAACGTTTTGCGGAGAGAGCGGGATTCGAACCCGCGGTACCCTTTTGGAGTACACACACTTTCCAGGCGTGCGCCTTCAACCACTCGGCCATCTCTCCTATACTGCTTCCGGAATAAATACAGCTCCGAAAGGAGCGCAAAATTACATTTTTTTTCGAAGCCTGAAAAAGTATTTTCCCAGCCACCCGATTATATTCAAAAGAACATCATCCGAATCCTGATAAACAATTGTTTATCAGGATCATGAAAGGAAATTACCTACTGTACCAATATTTTCTTTGTTAGTTTTTCTGATTTCGTTTCCAATGAAAAATAATACAATCCTTTTGAAAGTTGGCTGATGTCAACAATCTGATTATTCTCAACTGAAATCTGTTTTACCATCCTGCCATCTGGCGTACTTATTGACAGCAAAGATTTTATTTCATTATTAAAACGAATTATTATTTGATTTGATGCCGGATTAGGTTCAATACTAAATGTTTGTGTTTGCTCATCAATTGCTACTAAGTCAGGTGTGATGGATGAAATTTTGGAAATGCCCTGATCGGAATAGAATTTTGTTTGCGTATATTGATCATTGTAGGTGACCGACAAATCATGATATTTCTGGTTTAAATCGTACCATTTAAGAAACATTTCTGCATTTGGCTGGAAACCATCCTCCAAATCCGACAGGCTGTCGTTACCAAAAACAACCAATGCATACGCCTGATCGGGTTGATCAATAACAAGGCTGCCACAAAAGACACCTGTATGATCAAATGCCCTGATTTGGTCACCGGATGTACAAAAATCAGTAATACCTGCCGGAATCACTATAATATGTGAATTACCTGTCGGTACTAACGGATATTCAATAAAATGTTGACTGTCTGTAAAATCTCTTGTTACACAATCCGGGAAACCAAGACTGCCTGTTTCTGTCACTTTCATAAAATAGGATTTCCCGGTTGAAAGAATACTTAATCCGGTAATTCCTTCGGAAGCCAAATTCACATTACTTCCGGCTACTTCCTTAATAATCTCAACAGTTGGATTTGAGGCAAGAAAATCTTCTGTTGCAACATCGCATGAACTCAGAACAGGAATGAGATTCCATCCTTGCTGAACATCAACAGTGTTTAATCCGCTTACATTACCCACCAACTGCAAACTTGCAGGATTGGCTAATTTTATTTTGTATCCTTTGCCTGCATCCCAGTTCCCGATTGTATTGATTCCATCCATCGGAAGATAGGAATCAGTCATGGTTTGTACCGCTAGCAAAGTACTACCCAGTGATGCGAAAACATCCTCCATACTTGTACTTATTGGACTGATGTAACTAGAAATACTGCTCCATCCTTCAGGAAAATCAAGAGTTTGCGATTGAAAACCACCTTCAACAGTAATAGCGAAATCATCGATAAACATGCCTTCTTCAGTAACACCCACGTCGCTGGTGAAACGGAACCTTAGCTGAACAAACGATTCACCCAGATAATTATCCAGCGAATAACTTTGTAACTGCCAGATGTTCTGATTACCATTGAATGTTTCCAGCGTTGTCCAGTTTGAACCATTGGTTGTGATTTCGAAATACATATAATCGTAACCTGATTCGAGATTGTATTTGTTCCAGAATGAAACCTCGGCTGTGGTATAGCCTAAATCGAGACTAAAAGGACGCAGTGCTGCCTGGCTTAATTCGCTGTCGTCATATTGCCCTGTCGGACTCTCAGTTAAAGAGTGGGTCGGTGAATGTGATGCAACGGTTGATAAACCCCAATTCTGGTTTACCTCCCAATAGGGTGCCCCGTTCTCAAAATCAATCAGTAACGGCAATGTTAACGGAGGCATCGGGGTGGCATAAACTAAATTTGTCGGATCGCTTTCTTCTCCGGAGTCAGTATAGATTGCAGTAATATAATAGCTGTATTGTGTTTCGTTCACAACGGCATTGTCGATATATATGTTTTCATTTGTATTACCAATCAGGACATCATCACGATAAATATTGAAAACCGAAGCATCAGGAAGTGGTGACCAGTTTAGTTCAACCATCTGATCACCAGGCAAGGCAACCAGATTTTGTGGAGGATTCAGTCGGTTTGCCATGGTAACAACCGATGCCAGCGTTGCCTTTGTAAAAACGACTGCCTGCTCTTCATTGTTAAAACTTGGTCCGACAAGATCGTTTGGTGTATGAATATAGGGGCTATAATTATCACTGTCTTCAAAAGGGAAAATCCCCATATAACCATTGTTGTTGAACGAAGTATGGTCGCTGTCACCACCTGAAAGGGCACCGGGTCCGACAATAAAATCGGGCAGATAGGTCGCGCAGACATCCGTATAGAAATCAGCAAGCTCCTGTGCGGAGGAAGGATAGATAAGGTCGGTATGAATAGGACTACCACTTTGCAGATAACCAATCATATCAAGGTTAAAGTAGCCCTGTATATTCATTCCTTCATCCGCGCAGCGGCTGGCGTATGCCTCGCTACCATATAGTCCGTATTCTTCTCCCGAAAATGTACAGAAAACAATGGTCCTGTCAAAAGTGTACTGACTTAATATTCTGGCAATCTCAATGACAGCTGCACTTCCGGAAGCATTGTCATCTGCTCCGGGGGCGCCACCTCCATTTGCATAGGAATCGTAGTGACTACCGCAGATTACATATTCATCAGGATAGGTAGTGCCAACCAGCGTAGCGATTACGTTATCACTTGCGCTTCCCGACATTTGAAAATCCATGATTTCGACACTCAGGCCAAGATCTTCAAACTGCTGGGCAATCCAGTTTTGTGCTTCAACACTTTGTGGTGTGTAACAATTGCGTGTGCCATAATCCTCAAGATGCTGCACAGTGGTGGTTAGATTGGTACCACTCACTTCTTCGAGCAAGGCAGTAACAACAGGATCAGGGTCAAATGACCGCTGATAACCGGGATCAATCGCTTTTGGCAATGATGCCCGCGTATTCATGATTCTTAACATACCATCATTGTGAAATGGTTGCAGCGGAATATTTTGTGAATCATTGTATTTCAAGACAATAAAGTCATTGTTTGAGTACAGGAGACTTGTATTTGCTGCTTTTGACTGCAGATAATCCGATTGCTCATTTTTTGAACAATACACCAGGTAATAGGCTGATTCATCTCCAAAAGCCTGATTATCCAACACGAAATACGCTTCTTTCAAACTGTTTTCGATACTGGCAATAACAAACGCATCTTTATAAAGATGTACTTTAACCGATGGATTTTGAATAAGTTGACGGGCATGTTCGGCACTATTAGTGGGGATCAGCACAAGTTGTCCGGCAAAAACCGTGACATTCATTGCAAGAACTGCAAACAGAATCAGTAATTTTTTCATATAGGATGAGATTAGAATGAACGAATTTCAATTGGCAAAACTAATTGAAATTGTGCGAAATAAATAACAAAACAGCATCGAATTTTATTTCTTCAATGTATTTATCATACGAATTATTCGATTGTCATTTCCCCGCGGATGGATGTCTGCAGAAGTTCTGTCAGCCGTTCTTTCGGATAACCTTCACCAATCAGATACATCAGTTTTGCCAGCGCTGATTCGGTGGTTATATCAAAGCCGCCCACTACTCCAATGCGGCCCAGATCAAGACTTGTTTCATATTTGCCAATATCCACAGAACCTGATTTACATTGTGTTACATTTAAAATAAGAAGACCATTCTGAATCGCCTGCTCAAGACAATTGATAAACCACGGATCTGTCGGTGCATTACCCGAACCGAATGTTTCGAGTATGAGGGCTTTTAATCCCGGGATAGAAAGCGTACTTTTTACAACTACCTCCGAAATTCCAGGAAAAAGTTTCAAGATGGTAACATTGAAATCCAATTGGGTGTGAACTTTCAGTTTCTTAAAATTAGGTTTCAGGATGTTGTTATACTGATATCTGATATGCACACCTACTTCTGCCAGCAATGGGTAATTTCCTGATACAAATGCGTTAAACCTTTCGGCATTGAACTTGGTGGTACGGTTGCCACGCATCAACTGATTTTCAAAATAAATGGAGACTTCAGGAACTACTACCGTGTCTTCTTCTTTCGCAGCGGCAATTTCAATGGCAGCCAGAAAATTCTCCCGTCCATCCGTTCTGATTACGCCCATGGGTAATTGCGAACCAGTAAAAACAACCGGTTTATTCAGGTTTTCGAGCATGAAACTGAGTGCTGATGCTGTATAGGCCATCGTATCAGAGCCATGTAACACGACAAATCCATCATACAATTCATAATTGTCTTCGATGATCCGGGCCAACCTGATCCAAAAGGATGGTTTCATATTTGAAGAATCAATCAATGGATCAAACGAATGAAAATCAATTCTGTAATCGAAATTCTTCAGGATGGGCATCTGATCGTAGATGTGTTCGAAATCAAAGGGAACCAATGCGCCCGAATCCGGATCTTTCATCATGCCGATGGTGCCGCCGGTATAAATTACAAGCAAATTGGTTTTATTTTCAGTTCTTGTCATGGTCTATGCTATTGGGTAAATTTATATCATGTCTCTAAACATGAAAAATTCTATGTAAGTCTGAATAGTTTTTTCGCATTTTCTGTTGTAACCCGAGCAACAACGTCCAGTGTAAGCTGTTTAATATCAGCCAATTTCAACGCAATTTCATAAATATAAGCACTTTCATTGCGTTGGCCGCGATAAGGAACTGGTGGAAGAAAAGGCGCATCTGTTTCCAAAACTAGATATTCAAGCGGTATTTCACGCAGCACATCCGGAAGATGAGATTTCTTGTAAGTGATAACTCCCCCGATTCCCAACAGGAAGCCCATTTCAATGATTTGTTGTGCATGATGCAGATTTCCCGAAAAACAATGAAAAACGCCGGTCAGGGCATCATCATTTTCTTCATTCACCAAATCAAGAATCAATGGATATGCTTCGCGTGTGTGGATGGCGACAGGCAGCTTGTATTGCTTTGCCCAGCGAAGCTGTTGCCTGAATGCTTGTATCTGCTGGTCTTTGAACGAAACATCCCAGTACAGATCAATACCAATTTCACCGATCGCAACAAAATTTCCTTCAGCCAGTTTGTCTTCCATGATTTGAAGTTGCTCCTCAACGTCCGCTTTCACAGAAGTGGGATGTAAACCGATCATTGCAAAACAATTTTCAGGAAAAGTTTTACAAACCTCCAGCATCGGCCCGATCGAATCCTTGTCGATGTTTGGCAATAAAATGATGTCGATCCCTTTTGATATTGATCTGGAGATCATATCATTGCGGTCAGGATTAAATTGTTCTAAGTAAAGGTGTGCGTGTGTGTCAATGAATTGCATACCGCAAAATTAGGGTAAAATTTGCAATTTCTGCCTTGAGGTTTCATTTACAGCCTGTTTGCATGAACAATTGATTGGAAGGATGATTTCTTCTTGTTACCTTTGTGAGCATCGTTTTACACGTTTTTTCAATGAAAAAAATTTCATTTGCCTTGCTGTTTATCGCTGTCCTGCTTTTTATATATGGATGCAGTAAAGAAAAGGGAACAGGGTTCGACTTTAATGCCTCTGTTCAAAGCCGATCCGATAACAAAGCTACAATCAGCTGGACCGAACTGAACATAGCCGGAGAAAACACCTTCACGTATTCAATTTATCTGAAAGCGGAAGTGTTGGCTGAAAACATCACAGGAAATACTTTTGTTATTGAAAATCTGATGGGTAAAACCACCTATGAATGTCGTGTGGTAGCATCACGCACTGGCGCTGATCCATTGGAAACAACAGTTATTTTTACCACCTTTGAAAACTATCCACCTGATGCGTATGATATTATAACCGATTCAATTACTAACAGATCCGTTTCACTGTGCTGGGATCAATGCGCTGATCCTGAAAAAAGACCATTACATTTTACGATTTATTTGAACAACGAGATTTATCTGGATAATTATATCCATAATAAATTGAATCTTACCGGACTTCTCACAGCAAGGAAATACAATATTAAAATCGATGCCATCGATGATCAGGGTAACACAACTACTTCATCCACTATTATTTATACATTGAAAAAGGAAAACGCTCTGTTGATCATGAAAACTCTTGCATGGGACGGGAATGAACGCACCTATGCGGTTTATCTTCCATCTCAAACAAATACCAATATCCCATTATTGATGTATTTTCATGGTGCCGGTGGCTTTGCCTGGCCAGAAATCCAACAATCAGGTTTCATGGATGCTGCCGGAGACAACAACTTTATACTCGTTTATCCGCAGGCAACCATCTGGGATGAACCGGATATCCCGAGCTGGAATGTGGTTGAATTTATTGATGTGGATGACTTTGGATTTGTGAGGGAAATGTTAAAGCAACTGGTGTTGGATTATTCAGTTAACGAAAAAAGGGTGTACGCCAGTGGCATGTCGAGTGGTGGTTATATGACGTATTATCTGGCGTTTAAAATGGGTGAAAAACTTGCCGCCATTGCACCGGCCGCCGGTTTACCGACTACTTTCGTTTCAATGCCACAAGCATTGCATAGCAAGCTACCGCTGATGCATATACATGGAACAATTGATGCGACTGTTTCCTATTTTGGTGGTGAATATTCCGTTTCTGTTGATTCAACGATTGCTTTCTGGACAAGAAACAACGCTTGTGTTGCCAGTCCAATAGTTACATATTTACCCGATATTTACCCCAATGATGGCTCAACGGTGACAGTTTATACCTACGAGAGTCCTTTTTATCATAAAGATGTGAAGTTGTACAAAATCATCAATGGCGGACATTCATGGCCCGGCCAACCTGATGATCCTTATACAAACAGAGATATGGATATAGAAAGTGAAATCTGGAATTTCTTTAAAAAGTATTCGCTTGAATAAATTTCAAACGATTCCTCCTCTAGGTTGATTTAATCCATCTGCAATTGTAAAACTCACCAATTTGGTCTGTATTTCTGATTACTTTACCTTTGTTTCTCTTTAAAAGTGGAAATTGAAAAAAATCCTTGTCATACGTTTCAGTTCAATTGGTGATATCGTACTCACAAGTCCGGTAATCAGGTGTTTGGCAGCACAACTTCCCGGCACTGAGGTGCATGTATTAACACGAAAGGCAAATGAAGGCTTGTTTAAAACAAATCCTTCAGTGAAAAAAACTTTTGTGTATGATAAAAAACTTAGCGAAGTAATTGATCTGCTGCGTAATGAGAATTACGATCATATTGTTGATCTTCATAAAAATATCCGTTCTTTCAGGGTACGATTTGCCTTAAGGAAACCAGCAGGTTCATTTCCAAAGCTGAATATTCAGAAATACCTGCTTGTTCGTTTCAAGATAAAACTGATGCCTGAAATTCATATTGTTGACCGTTATTTTGAAGCGGTGAAACCATTGGGTGTTATGAATGACGGAAAAGGGCTCGATTATTTTTACTCTTCACCAAACCAGTTGAATGCCGGTAAATTGATTTCAGGTTTGCAAAATGGGTACTATGCGATTGTAATTGGCGGTAAACATACCACCAAGATTTTTCCTGCCGAAAAAGTGATTGAAGTGTGCCGGTTACTTGACAAGCCGGTGGTCTTACTTGGCGGAAAAGAAGATGAGTCAAGGGGAAAAATGATTGCTGATAGTTTGAAAACCAATGTTTTCGATGTCTGCGGAAAACTTAGTCTGGATGAGTCAGCAGAAGTATTGAAACATGCCTCCGCTGTTCTGACAAACGATACGGGGCTGATGCATATTGCGGCGGCAATGCACAAACCCATTGTTTCAGTATGGGGAAATACGGTTCCTGGACTCGGAATGTATCCTTATTTGCCCGGTGAACCGCAAAAATCTGTCATTATCGAAAACAAGGAAATTTCGTGCCGGCCTTGCAGTAAAATCGGTTTCGACGCCTGCCCGAAAGGTCATTTCAATTGTATGATGACGTTAAATAGCAGTGAAATTGCTGACAAGCTGATGAATATAGGTGTTGTGTTCAGCTTATTGCCAGAAGACCAAAGGTAAAATCAGTTTAACTTTATAAACTTTTTACTCTAGCTCACTGAGCCTGCCGAAGTGTAGCTCACTTTAGCTCACTCCGAACTCTTTTTTTATCTGTTTCACCCATGCCTCAACACGTGAAGGAGTCAATTCGGGTTGCTGGTCTTCATCCAAAGCCAATCCAAAAAACATATTGTCTTTTTCGCCTTCCGAATCAGTGAAATCATAACCTTCTACCGGCCATTTTCCTACAAGTGCAGCGCCTTTTTTATCCACAAATTCTTTCAGATAACCCAATGAATCGACAAAATGATCGGGATAAAGCACCTGATCGCCAAGTCCGAACAATGCTACTTTTTTGCCGGAAAAGGAAATCTTCTCAGCCCTGACAAAAAACTCATTCCATTTGTTGCTTCGTTTGGCATCAGTCCATACATCAGCACCAATGGTAGCGCTGCCTAAGATAAAATGATCAAACTCCGGTAAGCGGTTTACATCAAAACCAGCGATATCAGCTATTTCCAATTCATTTACGCCAAACTGACGATAAATCTCTCTTGCAGCATTTTCAACATTGCCACCCGGCGCCCAGTATAATAAAACGGTCTTTTTCATAAGATTTGAATTTCTATTTTCGATGGTAAAATTAGGATTTTATTGGATTGTAAGGCAGATTTTGGAATTTTATATCAGCATATCAATCTTTACCATTCAGAGACAGATTGACTTTTATTGGTTTATTGTTCATAAAGTCTGACCGACAAAACAGTCATTTCACCGGGTAAAGCATAAAACTCATAAATTATTGGTATTTGTGATTCTCAAGCAAGTATTCGCAAACCTATTTACACATGTGATTGTAAAAAGATTTCACAGATATCTTTGATACTCTGTTCGATGGGAATATATTCAAGGCCAACACGATTGATAAGTCTGGCAGAAGAATAGGCCGAACGGCTGTTTGCTGAGCGTGCTGTTTCGCGCGTGATGGCTGGTTTTTTACCACTTATAAATCCTGTCACTGCCAGCACTCTCCATGCGATGGCACTGATCCAGGGTTTGGCTTCAATCGAAGGCGGTTTCTTATGCAGATTGGTTGCGATGAAAGTGAACAATTGTTTGAAACTGAGGTTTTCAGCAGAAACCAAAAACCTTTCGCCAAAATGATTGCCATCCATCAACAGGGTCATGGCTTTTGCCACATCGCGCACATCAACAAAACCCTTTGTACCTAAGGTATAAAATTTCAAACCTTTCCAAACCAGTGTGAACAATTCGGAACTCCCTGTCTTCCAATCGCCCGGACCAAGTATTACGGATGGATTTACAATCGTGGCATTCAAGCCTTCGGCTATACCACGCCACACCTCACGTTCGGCGCCGTATTTTGAAATCCCGTACACTGAATTTCGTTTTGAGGCTTTCCAGAGGCTGTTTTCGTCAATCATCTTTGGATGATCGGCGCTGCCCATTGCTGCGATTGAACTCACATGACAGAATTTTTTTATGCCTGCCGTAATTGATGCGTTCACAATATTGGCTGTTCCGGTGATATTGACTGAATTTATCTGTCTTTTATCGACTGAATTGAACGATACAACCCCGGCACAATGATACACCTCGTCCACACCCACCAGAAAATCTTCGAGTGCGAAAATATCGGTCAGGTCTCCTTCGACCCATTCAATGGCTGCAAACTGTGCTTCAGGATTAAGCGCATAGCGCTGAAATATATTTTTAACAGTCTTTAAATCAGATGTTTTACGCCTCAATGCACGCACTTCTCTGTTCAGGTTACTCAACCTGACAAGCAAATGCGATCCAACCAATCCTGTAGCTCCTGTGACAAAAATCATGGTGTAAAGATAAAAATAGTATGGCAGATGCATCGAAATTATATGGTCGTGCAATTTGAGTTTGTCCATAATGTCCGATTTCTTCGTTATTCTCGATCCTCAAATCAGTCATGTACCTAAGTACACTCCCGATTTTCAGCTCACCGAAACCTCAAACTCGAACATTC
>CAJBPB010000336.1 GCA_903957365.1 uncultured Bacteroidota bacterium | reverse complement strand
TAATCCAGATATTTATTTATACATACCACCAATTATAAAATTTCCAAAAAAGCTAGTCATTTTATTTCCAACAAAAAGTAATACCTTCAATATGCCAAGGCACATAGCTCATTTTATATTTGCTAATCAAGGTGTTGCTTTAATGTATGTCGGCAATAGGCCAAATCTTTCAATGGGAAATGCCTTGATACATCATTCAAACGAAGAAAGTGCTGAATTAATATTAAAAATTGCTGAGGAATATGGATTTAACGAGCTTTATGGGCTGGGTACTTCATATGGCGGATATATGATTTGTCAGCTTGCTGAAAGGCTAGGGCTGAAAAAAGTGCTTAATTTTTCTGGAGCCCAAAAAGAACCTCAGGTTGAACAAAAAACATCAATGATGAGTATGAGATCTAGCTACCCCATGAAAAATATTCTAAGTGTTTTATCAAAGGATGATCCGGTTGATCTAGAAATATTAAAAGCCTATGATTCTGAAGGGTTTGAAACGCCGCGAGTTTTTCTTAGCTCAAAATCACATGGGTCTTTTAGTTCTGCTTTTCTTGAAGGTAAAGTTAATAATTTTTTTGCTTGGATGTTGAATTAGTCTAAGCCTCATAAATTGCTTGTGTTAGTATCTATTAATATATAGCTTGTCTATTTTAAGAGAGTTAATGACTATGCAGATAAAAAAATTATTAATTGCAGTGGTATCAACGTTTTCTATACAAGCCGGAGCAGAAAACATATCATTGGATTCAGTTGAAATTGAGAAAGCTATCAAGCTTCTTGAGGAAAAAGGATACCAGGTTGATTTACGCCTAAAAGATAAAATATCCGCTTCTGATACTGCAGACTTGCCTTCAAGGGAATTTGGTAATTTCGATGCTTTTATTTCTGGTGATTTTGGAACAACAAGATATAAACATAATGATCTGTCGGGAGATAATTTTTTATCTAAAAGAAATGATGGGTCTTATGGTATTCGAGGCTCATTCGCTTTTCAACATCCTAACAAATTAGGCCTGCAATTTGATGGTGTTTACTCGAAGGATGATATGGGTAGTGGCGAGCTAACTACCTTGGACCTAGCTACTCATGCTTTTTACAGAAATGATAACTTTCTAGTTGGATTATTCGGACAGTATAAGCAGCCTAGATTCAGTCACAAAGAAGCTGTAGTAGATATTTCTGGAGATTTACTTACACCGCAGCAAGTTTTTTTTGGCGCTGAATCACAAGGCTATTTTGGAGACCTAACTGTTGCTGGACAAATTGCACGGCAAGAATTTGTTAATGAATCGGCATTCAATGTATATGGCCATGGTAACGTGGCTACAATAAAAGCAAATTACTTCATCAATGATGATTGGAAAATATCCACGGGCTACGGATATAACAAAGTTTACATGAACGATTTTTCTGCCGATAATTTTAATGCTAATTACAACACGCATAAATTATCAATAGGTACTGAATATCGCTTTTCAAATTATCCTTTTAGTTTATATGCAGATTACTCGCACAATAAATTTAAACTTAACTTTTTAGATGCTGATGGTGATCCAAACTTAAAATTACGCACTGATACAATTATGGCCGGGATAAAAATAAATTTTGGTTCATATTCGCTTAAATCTAGGGACAGGTCAGGGGCAAGTCTCAACCCTATAAGTAACAAGGGATTTGCCGATTATTTTGGTTCTCTCTTAGGTAATTATGATAGCCAAAATTTACCCATTTAAATCTTAAGGTGCAACTCTCGTTTTGGCACTCTCAAAATCCCGCGCTGGCAACAGCGTGCCGGTTCGATTCCGGCCCCGGGCACCAAAATAAAACAAGCACTTAACGTAAAGTTGGTGCTTTTTTTACGTCCAGAAATAGCGG
>CAJBPB010000335.1 GCA_903957365.1 uncultured Bacteroidota bacterium | reverse complement strand
TAAAATTTATCCTTTGGCATTTTTTTGTGAATTAAGCCCTCATACTTCGTTAATATCTCCGTCAATAGCGCTGCTATTAACGTCAATTTTGCCTCGTCTGAGAACTTAATTCTTCAAAAAACTACTCAAAAATTAAATCTAGACAGTTTCTCAAAATCAAATTGTATGATGCCAGATATTTTTCCTGATGATTTATTTCAGATGTCTCAGAATCATGTCAGCAGTTCATTTTTTTCGTCAGGTAAACTAAAGTAAAAAGCAGCTCCCTTGTCAATTTCACCATCAGCCCAGCATTTGCCGCCATGCCTTGTAATAATCCTGTTTATATTGGCAAGCCCAATACCAATACCTTCAAAATCACGTGGTTTATGAAGTCTCTGAAACACACCAAACAGCTTGTCAACGTATTTCATATTGAATCCGGCGCCATTGTCTTTGATGTAGAATATTGTTTCACCGGAACCGGCAATACTGCCAATTTCAATGACAGCATCCGTCTTTTTTCCAGTATATTTAATTGCGTTCGAGATTAAATTTGTCCATACAAGACCAAGTAACTGTTGGTCACCAGTGACCATGGGTAAAGCATCGATTTTGAGTGCAATTTTTCGTGATTCAATCTCAGATCCGAATAGTTTCAGACTTTGACTTATCAGAGATTCAGAGTTGATTCGTGTTTTGTGAATTTCGGCCCTGTTTAATCTGGAAAATGATAGCAATGCATCAATCAGTTTTCCCATTTCATCCACAGCTTTTGTCGCTACCGAAAGATAACCTAACTCTTCTTCAGTTAATTCAGTTGTTTTGTTTTCAAGAAAAAGGCTGATGAACCCGTTAACATGCCTCAATGGCGCTCTTAAATCATGCGAAACAGAATAGGAAAATGCCTCCATCTCTTTGTTCGCGATTTCAAGTTGCTCGGTACGTTGTATAACCCTTTGCTCAAGCGATTGATTAAGCGACAGTATTTCCTCCTCCGCTTTTTTTAATTCAGTAATATCAACGAAAGTTGCCAGAAAAGTATCGTTGATGATGGTTCCTGAAATGATAATTTCCCTCAAACTACCATCTTTACACGTGACATGGTAAATGTCTGATTCGATGTCAGTATTGTTTCTGGTTGCATTTTTAACTGCTGCATCCCAGTCCTTCATTACCTTTTCGCGGTAAACATTGTTCGGATAAGCTTTAATAAACCACTCATCTATCGTAAGAACATCATTTTCGGTATAACCAAAATCTTTTATAAACCGTTTGTTTCTGAAGGTTATTTCACCTTTATTATTGGTGTAACAGATAGGTAATGGCGTGCCTTCCAGTAGTCTGCGAAATTTTTGTTCACTCTCACGCAAAGCAATTTCAGCCTGTTTACGTTCGGTAATATCGTTGCCCTGCGCAATCGTAGCAATGATGCTGTCCTGAGAATTATTTAGGATATTCGCTGAGTTCCAGAGCACAATTCTTTTTTCATTGTCTTTCCTGAGTATTTCAATTTCAACGGTTTCCCATCTTGCACCAATTGTGGTTTTGTGTATCAGCTCGAGGGAAGTGGATATTTGGTCTTCAGGAAACAGAATATCAACTTTTTTTCCGATTACTTCAGAAGCATCATAACCGCTCAGTTGTTCGAAAGCCTTGTTAAACCGTGTAATATTGCGTGCTACATCCCAAACGATGATGGGTGCATTGGCGTAGTTAAACAAATTCTGCAGGTATTCATTCGTCTCTCTCAGATCTTCCTGAATTTTTTTCTGCAAGGTGATGTCTTGTATTGTTGTTATAAAGTGAAGCGGATTCCCGTTAGGATCTTTTTGAAGTACTGTTGTGATATCGATCCAGATTATATTGCCATTTTTGTGAAAATATCGTTTTTCCCATCTTCTGGAAAGGTATTTCCCTGCCATAATATCATTGATAATCTGACTGTTAAATTCAATATCATCAGGATGGGTAATCTCACGCCAGTTTATGTTTGTTAATTCTTCTTCTGTATATCCCAGAATATGACAGAATGCTGAATTTGTCTTCAGTGTTCCGTCGATACCAGTAATTGATTTTCCCACTGCAGCATGTTCGAATATATTTCTGAAGTATTCTTCACTTCGGATCAATGCTTCTTCAGCCCGTTTTCTTTCATTTATTTCTGCCTGTAATAAGCTATTGGCAAGAACCAATTCAGCTGTGCGGTCAATTACCCGTTTTTCGACTTCGTCATAGGCTTTTTGAAGTTCTTTCTGGGTGTAAATTAATTTGTCTTTTTCTTTCTGCAATGCTTCGTTCACCAACCTTAACTGGGCAGGACTAGGAATTGATAATAGTTTTGGAAGAATCGGCCAGACCACCACTGCTGTGGCCAGTGAAATGACAGCACAGATTGCATCCACTGTCGCCTGCCACCAGTCAACAGGCCACCAAAGGCCAATGACGTGCACAACATGGGTCGCGCCACAGGCAAGAATGAACAGACCAAACAGAAAAATTACCCAGGTAAAAGGCATATCCTTTCGCTTTCGCACAAATACAATCAGGAAGAAAGGGATTGATGCGTAAGAAATTGCGATCAGCGCATTTGAAAGAGCCATCACCATCATAAGGGCCGGTGACATTGTTCCTGCATTTGTACCGCGGATATCCATACTCTCCGACATAAACACCATCGGTAAAATAATAAGTGCGGCCAGTGAAACCGCTGGTAAAACAATATGCGGTAACAGCCCGACAGATTGCCTCAGGAATGTTTTTTTCGGGACGAGTGTCTGCGGTTTAAAGGCCTTCAGCCTTAAACTATTGGTTACAACAAATATAGAACTGAACGCCATTGCACCGGAAGCGAGCATTGGACTTAACAGGCCGTAGGCAGCCATTGGGATCAGTCCGACATTGTAGAAAAGCGCCCAGATCAAATTTTGAATAATGGTTTGTGATGTGCCACGGGACAAGGAAATGGCTCTGGAAATTCCTCTCAGATCACCACTTATAAGGGTAATACCCGCAGCAGCCATAGCAATGTCGGTGCCGGTCCCGATGGCAATTCCGACATCGGCCTGAGCCAATGCGGGTGCGTCATTAATGCCGTCACCCACCATTGCCACCATTGGGTGACTGTAATTTCCCAGGGAGCCGGATGTCTGTAATTTCTTTATTGCTTCTGCTTTTTCACCAGGCATTACTTCAGCAATCACACGGCTTATGCCCACCTGCCGGGCAATCGCATTGGCAGTGGATTCATTGTCGCCGGTGATCATAATTATTTCAAGTCCAAGCAACCGTAAGTCATCCATCGCTTCTTTAGCTCCGGGTTTTACTGTGTCTGCAACAGCAATGATTCCAGCCGGCCGGTAGCCGGTTTTGTCATCAGATCGATTAATGGCAACGATCATCACGGTTTTCCCATCAGATTGCAATCTGCTTACTTCTGCATCAAAATCATCTGATTGAATCCCTTCATTTTTTATCATTCTGGGATTGCCGATAATAATCATCTGGTTATCAACCTGGGCACGAATTCCAAAACCGCCATACGCATGAAATTTTGTGGGCTCGTTAAGTATGAATCCCTTGTCGGTAGCGGCAACCACAATGGCACGTCCCAAAGGATGTTCCGATCCACGTTCGGCACTTGCTGCCAGACGAAGGATTTCATCCGGATCATAATTGCCCAAAGGAATAATGTCAGTTACTACAGGTTCGCCACGCGTTAAAGTGCCGGTTTTATCAATAACAACAATATTAATCCGGCCTGCATGCTCCAGTGTTTCACTGTTTTTGAATAGAATCCCGTATTCAGCGCCTCTCGAAGTGCCGACCATAATGGCGGTAGGAGTGGCAAGTCCGATGGCACATGGACATGCAATTACCAGCACAGCAACTGCATTAATCATCGCGCCGGTCCAGTCGATCTGCGCAACGAATATCCATCCAAAAAAGGTAAACAAAGCAATACCAATTATAATGGGAACAAAATATTTTCCAATTTCATCAGTAATTTTTTGAATAGGCGCCTTGCTGCCCTGCGCTTCCTGAACCAGTTTAACAATTTGCGCCAGGGTTGTGTTTTTTCCAACCTTGGTAGCTTCGAATTTTATGAAACCTTCGCGGTTTATGGTTGATCCTATCACCTCATTGCCAATGCCTTTGCTGACTGGCATCGATTCTCCGGTTATCATTGATTCTTCAAAGGCTGAATGACCTTCGATAATAATACCATCAACCGGGACTTTTTCACCCGGACGAACCAGGATTATATCTCCAACTACAACCTTATCAATAGTGATTTCTGTTTCAACGCCATTTCGGATGACAGTGGCAGTTTTGGCTCTTAAACCCATCAAGGCTTTTAAAGCATCAGATGTTTTTCCTTTCGCCCTCGATTCCAGGTATTTGCCAAGCCTGATAAGTGTAATAATTGCGGCGCCGGTCTCGTAATAAACATTCGGACTATCAATTATTCCGAGGGTGACCAGGAGACTTGAAAAGTAAGCCACAGAAGAGCCCAACATAATCAGGACATCCATGTTGGCGCTGCCGAAACGCAGGCTTTTAAAAGCACCAATGTAGAATTGCCAGCCGACGACAAATTGCACGATTGTCGCTGCAAAAAGCATCACAAATTGATCATACTCAAATCCGATTACTTTGAAATCGCGAAGCATGCTATAAACCACCAGGGGTATGGTGAAGCACAATCCGATTATCAGCATACTTTTCTGTTTTCGGTATTCATTTTCACGGATTCTGGCTTCTACGTCTTCAAACTCGTGTAATTCAGTTGTTTCAACAATTTTCACGCCCGCTTTGCGAATGAGATCATGAATCTCGGTGATGCTTGTTATGCCGGGAATATATTCAAGAAATATACGATTTACACCATAAGCAACATTAGATGAGAGTATTCCGTTGTGTCTGGCTAATAATTTTTCAAGCATGGAGGCATCTGAAGGATCATGGAAATCGGCAACCGGAATTTCGATTTTTCCTATTGCAACACCATAACCAATGCGTATAACACAAGCGATGATCTCTTTTTCGTGGACAACTGAGGGGTCAAATTCAACGTGAAGTTTTTCGCTGGCAAAATCAACATCGGCAGTGATAACACCTTTAAGTTTACGAACATTGACACCGATGGAATTGGCGCAATTGACACAAGTAAGGCCTGTTACAGGCAGGATTGTATTTTTTGTAATCATCATTTTCTCTTCTCTTTAATTAGTGAATAGTTTTTAGAAAAGATAGTATTTGCAATCGCCATTTTTTTATTTTTCTAGATAAAAGTATAAACCAGGTTCAAGTTGAAATTACAAATCAGCGTATGATGCCATCTGATATCTTAAATAGTTCTGTAGTTTGATTTACAATGATTTACTATAAATAAATTCATTTAACATATTCCTGGAATAAATAAATTTGATTTGACAACAGCCCGAACCAACATCGTATCTGGACAATGTTTCACAATATTAGCAATAAAATTAAAAAAACGGAAGCATTTATTCACTTTTACCCAATCAGGCATTTTTCTCCGGAAGATTATCCATTGGATTGCAATACATTTTTAGCCTGATGTATATGCTGAAATGACTCAAAATATTTTTATTAAGTCTTTCAAAATCAATACAATTTATCAGGATATCCGATGTTGAAGTTTTTAGGTTTAACACAGGTTAAAATGAGGAATCACGATGTGCTGAAATAAAAAACGCGGAACGAAAGTCCCGCGTTTAACAATTAAACTTCAGTGCATCTGAATCATGCAGAAGCAACCACTGTCAGATTAACAACTTAAGGTAGTTTACTATCCGGTTCTTCTTTGTTATTCCAGACATTATACATTTTTTTACCGCCGTAAGCAGCTCCTAGGCTGAGTAATATTGCGATACCGGAACCGATGGGTGCGCCGCCACCGGACTCATTTGTTCCACTACCATGCTCTCCAGGTGGTGGTGGCGGAGCCTGCGCAAAGGCGCCAGCACTCAGGATAAACAATCCGCAAAATATCAGTGATTTAATAATATTTGTTTTCATATCTTTTATTTTTTTTTTCACTATTAACTATTACCTATTCACTAATAACTATTTTGACCGACTTCACCGATTTCTCATTCTGAACGCTGACAATATAAACCCCTGCAGGCAGATTCAGTGGCTGACTTTGCAAACCTTCACCATTTAACTGGGATGATTGAACCAATCGACCCTGCAAATCAAACAATTGCACGCTGGCATTGCCATAAGTATTCATTATAAACAAGCGGTTGCCATTTACATAGGCTTGAAGCGTGTTTTGATTGTCAGTTTCATCAATTCCAACTGCACCGAAAGTAATTTTAAAGCGATTGGGTGAATCGTTATCTGAACTGCTGAATGAATAAACAGGATTCAATCGCAAATTCTGTGAAGTGCCTGTTTTAAGGTCATTGAGATAAATATCAGCAGATATGGTTTCAGTACCTTCAGCTCTCAATGTAAAGTCAGTTGAATAGTTTCTGACAAAAGTCAAAGGAATCTCAGTGGTATTGGTTAATGCAGGAAGGGTGTTGACCGACAACAGTTGTTCTCCGGCATTGGAGTAAAACATAGGGCCATACCCTTGCAGATAAGAACCATCAAAATCGGAATCAAAGGAATTCGTGCTCATAGGATCAAAGCGGATGATGGCTTCTTTTCCTGAACCGCCATCTGCAGCCATCACTGTTAATTTTAGTCTCTGCATATTGGCAGTCTGGTTTTTATACCATGAAGTAGCATTGTGAGCACGTTTCGCTGCAGGAATGGTGATGCTGGCAGCATCTGCAGATAATTCGACCATAAAGCCGTTCATTGCAGGAATGTAACTACCATAATCAACAGCGGAATAATCCTGTAGCGCTTCACTCCACACCTGAATGGTGGCTGCGATATTGGATTTTGTCCATGTAGCATCCCAAAGCAAAGCGCTGGCATATGGATTCCCGAGCATATGGAAGCTCTTGTCACCGCCACCCGTGATATTTAAACCTGAAATGGCAACGTCTGCATTGTTTAAATTACCAGTAAATGACTTTGTTACATTATTTTTATAGGAAACAAGATAGCCTTTACCCACAAGGAAATTGGCAGCATCGTTTGATAGGCCGTTTGTGATGGTATTGGCTGTATTCCAGGTTGGTGCAACGTCTGTGTTTTTATAATTGACCCAAATATTGCCTTCTTCGTACCAGGAATAGATGTCATAATCTGCCACTGTTGATTCTGTAAAGCCAGAAACTGCCTGGGCACTTACCGGCGAACTGAGGGCATGCCAACCATCCTGCCAGTCTGTCCAGGTAGCAGCAGGAACGTAACGCTGAACGGTGGCAGGCACAGACGCAGTAGAATGAATCAAAGAACCAGTACCTATGACATCACTGAAAATGAATAGACCAGCAGTGCCAGCGCTATTGGTGAGTATGCCGGAAACCGTAACTCCAATATTTTGAGCGATCTGAATCGTTGAACTTGCGCCGATTGAAACTGCACCTACAAAAGTGATATTGTTTGACCCTGAGATTAATTGAGAAGAGGTGCTATTAAAATTAACTGCTTGAGTTGCTGCAATGGTAAGTGCAGTTCCATTGTTGGTTAAGTTTCCTGCAATATTCATGGCTCCTGTCATTGTTGTTGTATATGTTACTCCAGAATTTATTATTAAGTTACCTCTTACAGTTAATGCTGAAACTCCTGATGAAGTGTAAGCTCCAGTACCTGATGTTTTATTTAAAACTAAGTTTCCATAGTTACGACCTGTTGCAGCGATAGCAAATGATACATTTCCTGGAACATCATACTCATAAGTACCATTTTCTGTACCTGAAATTGATGATAATACAGCTGCAAGTGCAGTTCCACCTGTACTTCTTATTGAGTTGTGAATATACTTTCCACCATTATTAATACTAAGTGTGCCATTCGCTGGTGTGTTAACCTGAATACCATTCCCTATTGTACCTCCGGAAGCATTCACTAAAACACCCCCTTCATTTAGAATGATGTCATCTGTGGATAAGGTATTATCTCCGACAACTAAGCCAGCATCATTGGAAACTCCATAAGTGTTTGCTGAAGGCAAAATAAGAGTAATCGTGTTGGATAAATTTGGAGTAATAGTTAATCGATTTATAGATGTTTTAATAGCTCCGGATGGAAGTTCTACAGAATAAGAACCAGCAACCAGACTATTATCTAACAGTACATCATCTGTCGAAGTTGGAACTACATTGCCGTTCCAATTGTTTGCATCTGTAAAAGCTGTTGTTGATGCACCGCCATCCCATTTGATTGATGCAGTTTCTAGCGTGATTGCATTTGTGGTTGGCTGTGATTCAATTTTATAATCAATGGATGCTTCACTGTTAGTATATGGCCAGATTGATAAATTGTAAGTTGTTGTTGAATTCAAACCTGTAAATATCGCATTTTGTGTGCCTTGTGTAATGTTTTTTACAAGAGCTGCGTCAACTTCTGCAGTACCATCAACAGGGGTTGTTGGAGTAGAAGGATCTACAGTAGCTTTAACCAAATACGCATCGGGTAGCTGTCCGCCAGTTGCATCCGTCCATGTTATAGTAATTTGACTACTTGAATTAGCTATGGCACTGAAAGAAGTTGGATGATTAGTGGGTTCTGTTGCAAGCGTATAAAAAGTGACCACACTTCCATATCCGGTATTTACTTCATTGGTTGCAAAGGCTCTAACTTTATATTGTGTACCAGACGTTAAACCAGTAATACTGCCAATGAATGCACCGGTTGAAAAATCACCTGTTTCTTCTACTTTTGAATTGGTTATATCCGGATCAGCATTGCTTGCCAAATCCCAGCAAAAGCCTCTAGCAGTGGGATTGACACCACCAGTTGCACTAATGTTTCCATTGCCGGTAGCTGTTGTTGTGCTTGTTGAAGATACAGCTTGGGTGGTTACGGTGGGGGCGGTGTTGCCTGTTGGTGCTGTTATTCCGTTTAGTTGGACATCTACAACATTTATTTCAACATCAAAACCACCTGTTCCAGATGTTGAAGTAGCACCATACCCATAAAGCCTAAAAGTTGTTGCTGTTGTTATGTTGGATAATCCTGAAATTGTAATTGTATAAGTTGCAATTGAAGTAGTCACCGCAGTAGAACCTATATCTGTAACGTAAGAGTCAGCAGATGATCGTAAAGTTACTGTGTTGGGACCTAACGATGAACTTTGCCAAGAGAAATATAAGGAAGTAGGTGTAAAACTAAAACCCGAATTTGGTGTAACAATAAATTGTATGTAATCATTCCCTGCTACAGCTTCTGTTAAAGTGTTTCCAGTAACAGTATTTCCAGTATTAAACCAGGTCGTACCACCAAAGCGATTTGCATTTCCAGCTGGAGTAATAGTGCCTTGTGTAAGGTTAGCTGAGGAAACGTTTGGATCATTGTAAGTACTTGGTTCTGTTGTTTCTGTGCCAAGATTACCAAATGTATTCCATTGGATAATCTGTCCCCACCCGGTTACTCCCAGGTATAGCATGATGAATGTGGAAAAAAGTAGTTTTTTCATAATTGTGTTGTTTTGATTATTAATAATAATTGGTTTATGCCCGGATTTTCCAGGCCAAATGCGGAAAACAGGAAAAATGTTGAATTTTTCATAAGGTGTTGTTTATTGGTTAGAAAAATGAAAATTCATGAAAACCCGTGAGAATCCTTGAAAATAAAAGCGCTAATTGTGTTGTATATTGGATAAAGGTAAAAAAATATTCTCTTTCAAAAATTAAATTGTTTGATTTTAATTGATTTATTTTTACCTACTGTGCTAATATTGAGTATTCTCAGGCGATGCAGCGTTAAAAAACTACCTTTGAGGAGGTGAATTAAAACCTCGTCTTTCGAAATATAATCTAATGAGGATCGGTTGGTAATGAAAGGAAGATGTTTGCAAAATATCCATTGACTAAAACCGAAATTATTGTTAAGTCTGACAGATCAAAATATGGTTGAAGCAATAACCATGCAGGTATTCTGAATATTAATAGGACTTTGTTATTCGCGCTGCTATTAGATTGACTGAAATCATTTTCAGAATAAGTCCTTGTGAAAAACAATTGCCAAAATATGGTCAGTGTATATGCAATTTGAAACTTTGAAATAATGAGTAAATTGACATATGAAGAAAAATGAGATTGGTAATATTATTTTCGTAATCACTGGCATTGTGAATTTACATTATACTGACTTTTGAGATAAACTTAGGATCTAGTCAGAAGAGCTAAAAAGTTCGCAGTTGAGGCATGCGAAGAACCAAAGAGCAGAGTTTGTTTTTGGTTAACGCGATGCACATACTTACCAAAGTCAGCTTTTTGGTTCATGTATAACGATGAGAGTGGTATTTATTGACAGACTAGTAAGCTATTATACTTGTCTGCATCGGTGTGCCATCCGTTTTGTAATCGAGGAGTCCATTATTTATTGTATAACCATAAATTTTGAAATAATAGACAGTGCCGGGTGTCAGTTCACCAAAGGTGCAGGTCTGTATGCCCGGCGCAATGTTTTTATTGAATGCGTCATCAGCTACCAGCACTCCATCGGCCGGTATAGCGATGTTGTTGAAGCCAACAGCACTCATCCGGATAAGGTAACCGTTTGGAACAACGTCACCTGTGGCATCCGTCCAGTTCAGGGTGATTGTATGTGCCGAGAAACTGCTTGCATGGTTGGCCGGTTCTTCCACTGGCGCACCGGTTGGTCCCCAGATCTGATTGACATATTCGGGATGATCGATAAACGGATTACGGTTAAGCTGAATGAGATAAACGGCTTCGTTCCGGTCGATTTCTTTCTGGCTCACAGGATCAGACGCGTTCCATGCCAGCAATAAGTCGATATGCCATTGATCAAAACAAGGGTAGGAGGTGCCGTCGAGAACAACATTGGCCTCGGGATAAATCTGCCATGTATCAATTCTCGACTCATACCGGGTTGCCATATATAAAATATTGCGTGCCACATCTCCTTTGAACTCATCTCTGGGTTCAAAGGCAGTACCGGTATAACCTGGTGTTGTGCATGGCCCGAGTTTGCTGCCATTTAGTGAGGTCCATGTTGCTGTACCAACCTGTCCGTAAGGATAATTGCTTCGCCTTGAGTTCACATAACTATCTGTCGGAACGATATGAAACAGGTCGGTGTACATCGTATCAGCGGCTAAATCACCTCCTCCCCACCAGCTTTTGGGAAAGGTATGCTCTCTGTTATAACACCCGTTTTCATGGCCGGGTGTGGTTGCGCATTGATCAGTCCCGAAATCATATACATAGGGTGGTGTTCCGTCGGGAATATCACTGTACATGTCCCACACAGTCAGAGGTGTTTTGTCATCGGTGGTATAAAAGGCTGTCCAGAGATAGTCATAAGTTTTTCTCGTGTGGTTCCTGATGATATTATGCAGGGCTGTCTTCAGGGGTGCTCCTGTGAGACCGTTAACAGGAGTATAATAATTTGGTGGAATACCTGCTTTTAATGTATTGGCTATCAATACAAGCACGATTATTGCCAAGGTAAAATACCTCAGGAGGGAGAAATTTTTCATAATTCTCTCATTTAGAATATGGTAATAAAATCAAATAACAAGCAACCCCAACAGGGGACAGCAAATGTATGAAAATAGAAAGATATATGACTGTTTCACCTCGAAAAATTATTGAATTATAATCTTCAGCTGTTTATTGAATATTGATATTATGGTGATATATTATTTAATTTATAATGCGTAACTATACAATTATGTTTTGTGCAAAAAAATTCGTCAAAAAATTGGCCAGTCATGAGAGTGCCATTAAAAAAACATGAAACAATTCGTTCTAAATGATTATCTTTGCTTAACCTCAAGAATTGAATACCATGACTATAAAGCTTCTTAAAAAGCTTTTCATTATTTTAATTTTCTTAATCTCAACCGGATGCTATGGACAGTTGGAAGATTCGATTTATTACTGGAAGAATCAACTGAATCGTGACCTTGATGTTAATCACAAAGCAAATTATCTTTATAAACTGGCTGCTGAATATTGGTATAGCAATACTGACAGCTCCTTGTATTACTCTTCGGCAGGTCTTGCTTATGGCCAGAAGCAAATAAAACCTGAGCTCTGGGGCAGGTTGCTATTTTCACGAGCCATTGCTTTTACAAATCTTGGACACAGCGATTCGGCCTTTTTTTATCTGCAAAATGCAGAGAATTTATTCAAACTGCATGGATTTGATTATATGCGTTACCGGGTGATGGAACAACAGGGTTGTCTCTACCGCGAAACAGGTAATTACGATTCTGCAGTCAGGCTGCTGGAAGAAGCTGCGGTTTATTTCAGGAAAACAGAAGATGTAAAGCAAATCAATTCAGTTTTAATCAACCTTGGTAATACCTTTCTCGACCGCAATCAGAATGTAAAAGCGCTGCAATATTATAATGAAGCTTCAAAATACGATACTTTATTGAATGATCCCGCGGTGGCAGGTATGACGAAATTAGGAACGGCTGTGGTTTATATGAACCTTGGAAAATTGTTTCAGACTGTTGAAAATGATAAATCGGATGAATATTTCAAACATTGTATCAGATATTTGCTTCAATCATATAACTCGTTCTCAGAAATAAAACATCAAACGGGGATGTGTTATGTTCGTATGAATCTGATGGAAGTATTTGTTAGTATGAATCGGTTGAAGGAGGCAGATTCAATCTATCAGGTATCAAACTCCTGTCTTTTTGGTGACGATACGCGGATTATCATGTCACTCAGGACACAGAAAGCTAGAATGTTATATAAGTTGGGTGAATCGGATCACGCCCTCATATTATTAAACGCGATAGACGCACTTCGTTCAAAGCTTATCATTCCGGCAATGTTCAATGAAGCGATGATGTTGAAAGCGAAGATCCTGCATGAAAGAGGTCATAATGAAATGGCCTATCCATTGGCCGATTCCGCAATAAGTTGGTTCAGGGCACACCATGTCACATTGCCTTTATATGAATCACTGATGGAGCTTTCAGCATGGCAACAAGCTGATAGTAAATTCAAAGAGGCACTTTTTACGAGCCATGAAGCCTCAATTGTTCTTCGCGGGCTTTTTGAGGATGCCAGCCATGAGATTTTTAATGAAATTGCGCTTCGTTACGAAAATAAAGTGCTCTCAACAAAACTTCAGCTTACTGAGGTTGAAAATAATCTGGAATATACCCGTTTCAGGGTAATTATGTTAATCGGCGGAATTGTGCTCCTTGCACTTGCAACAAGTCTGGGAATACTCTTTTGGCGAAGAAATAAAACGAGGCTGCTCAAAGAAATCGCTGAACAGAAAACCCATGGTCTTGAACTTGAAAACCTCAGTAAATCAGAGGAAATTGAGATAATCAGGTTGGAAAAACAATTGCAGGAAGAGTTGGCCGAACGATACCAGCTTGATGCGCAACTTCGTGAGCAGGAACTTGTATTTCAGTCATTAAAACAAGCCCAGCTAAGTCAGCTAAACAACTCAATAAGAGAGAAATTTACTCCATTCAAACATAGGATGACCCGAAAAAAAGACCAGGAGGTTTTTGAACAAACCCTTGAAGAAGTTTGTCGTGAGATGGCACGTGATCCTCTGGCTGATTTTGAGCAGATTTTTTCACAGATGCATAGTGGGTTCTATGAAAAATTACTTGAAAAAAACAATGGACTTAGCAGGAGTGAGCTTCAGATTTGTGCGTTACTCCGACTCAATCTTCCGTCCAAAGAAATTGCGAACCTATTGTATATAACCATGGCATCGGTCGATCAAAAACGTCACCAGATACGAAAGAAATTATCACTTGAAACAAACCAAAGCCTGATCGGCTTTTTAATAAACTTGTAGTATTCCAATAAATCTATTATGAAAAAACCCGATTTCAGCGCATTCAGATTGCTTGTTGCCGAAGATAATCTTGAAAATTTTATTGTTATAAATTCCATTTTACAGGCAACCGGAATAACCATTATTCATGCAAACAATGGTGCTCAGGCGGTAGCGCTTTGCAAGCAACATACATTTGATCTGGTACTGATGGATGCTAAAATGCCCGAATTAGATGGCTTTGATGCGACAAGAGAAATTAAGAAAATAACTCCTGGTCTGACTGTAATTATGCTCACAGCATATGCTTCTCAACTTTCAATTAAAGATGCTGTAGCTGCAGGTTGTAACGATTATCTGGCCAAACCCATCGATGTTGATATACTTTTTGCTGCATTAAATAAATGGCTTATAGGCAAAACCAAAATCTGAACCGTTTAATATTGGCTTTTTCAGCAAGAATCAACTAAATTGAAATTCGTTGGTTTTTATTGTAATTTGAAATTTCTTTTGCGAAAAATATCAAATAGATTTATTAAAAGTATTGATATTCAAAGTGTTCATAGTATAAATTATTTCCTGTTATTTGTCATATAAAATTTTCGTGCATACATTATTCCAGTTAGATGGGTTCTGAAAGGTGCCTTAATCCCTTATATTTTTCTTATTATTATTCATAACTCATTGATTATGATTTTTTTATTCACTATTTGATCCATTCAGCTCTTGTCCTGAAGGCGTTAGTATTCATGTTAAATAACTGAAGCTAAGTATTATACATTCAAATTATAAGATAATTATAAGATTTTATAGTCGATGATCTGATGGTGCGCATGTGTTCTAATGATAATTTCGCGCCAAAATCAGTTATTGATGGCCAATTATGTAAATGCTAAAGCGAGAATTATTTTTGTCAGCAAAGACATTGTGTGTTTTTTAATGATCGAGAAATTATTCAGCAGGTTAGGCTGGGAACTGATTTGCAAGGATGAGATTGATAATTTGAATCAAATTGTTGAGGGCTATCCTTCTGTAGCAGCGATAATTATTGATGGAGCTTTATTGTCGGATGAACACGAACATCTAATAAGATGGCTCAGACAGTTACATCATGAAACAGTGCTTATACTGACAGATCACTTCAGTACAACAATGCTGTCGAAAGCAATCCATTTTGGTTTTGATGAATTTGTTGCAAAACCATTCAATACCGCTCAGATTAAACTGATTTTAGAAAGGAAGTTGTTACATACCGTTGATGAATGATCCTGGTGTTTTTATAAACATATTATCTGTTCAGTCGAAAAACATCCTGAAATGAATATTTGAAATTAAACTTTTTATCAGGAACAATATAATTAACCAACGAATTTAAATTGGAGTCATGCATGCGAAAAAATATATTAATAAAGAGAAAAGGAATAAAATGAGAAGACAGTTTTTCCGGACATTCAAATTGTATTATTAAAATGATATTCTAAAATATGAAAGATTCAATGAGTCTTGTTGTGTTTACTGTGGATGAACAGCAATTTGCAATGCAGTTGTCTTATGTTGAAAGAATTGTTCAATCTGTTGAAATTCAGCAGATTTCCATGGCGCCTGATCATATCATCGGGGCAGTAAATTATCATGGTATGTTTCTCCCTGTAATCAACCTGCGGAAACTTTTTAATTTATCACAGCGTGACATTGAAACCACGGATTATTTTATGATTGCAGAAACACCAAAAGTGAAAATGGCGCTATGGATTGATGCAACGGATGAAATTATCACAATCGATTCTGATGAAATAAGAAATGCGGATAATCTGATGGTGAATTCAGTCTGTATTGAAGGTCTTCTGAATCTTAACGATGGCATTGTGCTGATGCAGGACCCGGATAAATTTTTAACGACAGAACAAATACTTTGGTTTAAAGAGGCTTTGAATGGCAAACCATTCCAACCTGAGAAAAACGGAATTCATTCATAATTCAATTATTTATCAAACTTACTACTGATTCTGACAATATGAGTTTCACACACGATGATCTGATTCTATGTTCTTTAAGAGATCATCTTTTAACGCATCTGGGTCTTCATTTTATTAAGAAGCACGACAAAATGCTTATCAGAAGGATAGAAAATGCGGCATCAGCATTTGATTTTTCCGATACAAAATTATTTGCCGAATGGTTGTTGAATAATAAGTTAACCGATCATCAACTGGGTAAGCTTGCCAGTCACCTGACCATAGGTGAAACCTATTTCTTCAGAGAGAAAAAGAGTTTTGATTTCCTTGAACAGATTTACCTGCCGGGATTGATACTAAAACGTTTTGGTAATGCGAGAAAAATTCACATCTGGTGCGCCGGCTGCTCAACAGGCGAAGAAGCGTATTCACTGGCAATTGCGCTGACACAGACTATTCCGGATATACAGCATTGGAAAATCACCATCCTGGCCACGGATATCAATCCTGTATTGCTTGAGAAAGCGAAGAAAGGAATTTATACAAAATGGTCTTTTCGTGCAAGCACACCTGAATTTATAGAGAAATATTTTACAAAACCTGGAGAAAATCAATGGCAGATTATTCCGGAAATCAGGAAGATGGTCACTTTTTCAACACTGAACCTTGCCGGTGATCATTATCCTTCAACTGCTACCAAAACCCAATCTGTTGACATTATTTTCTGCCGGAATGTCTTGATTTATTTTTCCCCGGAAGGAAATCTGCAGGTAACCAATCGTTTTTATAAGGCATTGAATACAGGTGGTATTCTGGTTGTCAGTCCGGTTGAAATGTCATCATTAATCGCGTCAGATTTTAGTAAGATTTTTTATTCAGGATATACGATCTATCATAAAGGAACACATCCGGAAATAGTAGGTACAGATCTCAGACATGAAATGAGCCCGCCAGTCATAGATTCTTCTGATTTGGGTGGAGATCTGATAAAAAAATCAGGAGTATTATCTTTCGGGCAGACAATACCTGTTCAGGAACAGATTCTTATTCAAAAAGTAAATATTCTGATGTGCAATCCGGATGGTGCAGACCTGATTGCGGATGGTCTGATCGATGCGGAAAACCTTTACAATAAAGGCTTGTTTGAGGATGCTGAAAAACTCCTGATGGGTATGATCAGACAAACTGAACACTATAATAAAGGGCTTGTAAAAATACTTGCCAGAACAAAAGCCAATCTGGGCAAACTCAATGAAGCCGCTGAATGGTGCGAAATAGCTCTTTCATTGGATAAACTTGATGCGGATCTTCACTATTTGCTCGCAACCATCATGCAGGAACAAGGTAATGACGCGGCAGCAACAGATGCTCTGAAGATGGCATTGTATATTCAACATGACTTTGTGCTTGCGAATTTTTTGCTTGGCAACCTCAAATTGAAAGCCGGAAAAATTGCCTCAGGTAAAAAGTTGTTTAGAAATGCCTTATTGAGTTTATCCAAATATGATCAAAATGAAATTCTTCCATATTCGGATGGCCTGACAGCAGGACGCTTCCGGGAAATAATTCAGACAATGACCAATTGATATGAAAACTAACAAAATAATTGAAACAAATAAACTGGATTCAGAAGTGAACAGAACCTTACAAATGAAAATTCTGAAAGACAGAGCTGCTGTTTTAGCCAGACCATTTTTTGAAGAAGTTGATAACGGAAAAGAACTAATTGGTCTGGGCTTTCTTTTGTCTGATGAGCACTATGTCATTGATGCTTCCTTTGTGGTTGAGGTAATACAAATAAATGAACTGACACAACTGCCTTCCTGTCCACCTTTTATTATGGGGATTATCAATGTGCGTGGTAGAATAATTTCTGTAATCAATCTTAAAACTTTTTTAAACTTACCCTCAAAAGGAATCACAAATCATAACAGGGTAATTGTTGTTAAACACCAGCAGATCGAGATTGGATTGCTGGCTGATGAGGTAACAGGAAACATGCTGGTATTCACCGATCAATTGCAGATACCATTGTCAACCCTGTCATCGCGTCAGAAGGAATACCTTGTGGGAATAACCAAAGACCACACAGTATTGCTTGATATTGAAAAATTCTTGTCTGCAGGTGAAATCATTATCAATGAAGAAGTATAAACTGAAATAACAAAACATAGAATTAAAAATGGGAAAAATTAAAATGAAAAAATTTATTGCAAGGAGCATCAGTGCTAAATTAATTATTTTGTTTCTGATCGTGTCGCTGCTGCCTTTTAGTATTATCGGAATATTCAGTTATTCCCGTTCAAAAGCTTCCTTAGAAAAAGCGATTGACGATAATATGACCTCTGTGTTGAATTCCAGAGTAGGTCATGTTGAGAATTTCATTACAGTGAGTCTTGATGTTGTTACAACTGCCAGTTCGCTCAGTTTGTTTCAGGATAATCTGTATAATATCAGCAAGGGCATTGATGTTGAAAAATCAGCCAGATTATTGGAAGATGCAATGGATGACTGGGCCTCAAACAGTCATGTGTTTTACAGAGCTAAAATTTTGAATTTAAAGGGTGATGTAATTGCAACGACCAAAAAAATACTTGACGATATGGGAGTCAACAGGGCTGATACAGATTATTTCAGAGAAGGATTAAAAGCACCTTATGTATCTGAACCTTACATTTCATTAGATGACAATGTGCCTGTAATAGCCTACGCATGTCCTGTTTATTCACCCGTCAGAAAAACTGAGGTAATCGGTGTATTGGTCATCCATCAGGCAACTGAAGCTAAACTTAACAAGGGTAATGACTTCAGTGAAAGTCTGGGATTGAATCAGATGACCAACAACACAGAAGGAATGGGTACATCAGGTGAAACCTATTTAGTGAATGAGAATGGTTTAATCATTACCACCTCCAGATTTGGAAATGATTTTTTTCTGAAAAGAAAAGTCAACAGTGAGATGATTCAGAAGTTACTTACTGATGCTAGTTTAAAGAAATACAATGATTACAGGGGTATTGAAACGGTAGGTAAGGCTGAAATGATTCATGGAACGAAATGGACAATGCTTGTCGAATATGATTACAATGAAGCATTTGCACCTGTCATTTCACTCTCAAATACCCTTCTAATCGTCAGTGCTTTCGTGTTTGTTTTTGTATTGTTATTTGCATATTTCATTGCAAGGTATTTCACCCGGCCAATTATTTATCTGACCGATATTGCTGAAAAAATGGCTTTGGGAGATATGGAACAGGATATTTCTGTTTCTATTGAGGATGAAATTGGCGATTTGGCAAATTCATTCATCACGCTGCAAAAGACCATGCATGAAAAAACAATTTTGGCTAAAGAAATCTCAGAAGGGAATTTATTGATTAATGCACAACCTCTTTCCGATAAAGACACCATGGGCTACTCATTTCAGACGATGGTCGAGAAACTCAGATCGCAATTAAATAATATAGGCGAAGGCATCAGTGTTTTAGCAAGTTCTTCAAGTGAAATTATGGCATCAGTTTCACAATTGGCATCAAGTTCAGCAGAAACGGCCACTTCTGTGAGTGAGACAACTACAACTGTGGAAGAAGTAAAGCAGACGGCAATTATTTCAAACAACAAGGCTAGAGCAGTTTCTGACAATGCGATACGAATGACAGAAATATCGAAAGAAGGCATCAAAGCCATTGCAAACACGCTTGAAGGGATGAATAGAATCAAACATCAGATGAGTGCGATTGCCGGTATGGTTGTCAGATTGAGTGAGCAGAGCCAGACAATCGGTGAAATTACAGCAACAGTGACCGAACTGGCTGAGCAATCCAATTTGTTATCGGTAAATGCGGCCATTGAGGCAGCAAAGGCAGGCGAACAGGGTAAAGGATTTACAGTTGTGGCTCAGGAAATCAAAGTACTTGCCAGCCGTTCAAAAGATGCTACGGCCCAGGTTCGTAATATTTTACATGATGTTCAGAAATCGATTAGTTCAACAGTGATGGCAACGGAAGAGGGCGGAAAGGCTGTGGACGAAGGGATGAAATTAACAGGTCTTTCAGGTGACGCTATCAAAATGCTGACCGACAGTGTTATAGATGCATCTAATGCAGCCCTGCAAATAGCAGCTTCGAGCCAGCAGCAACTTGAAGGAATGGATCAGGTGGTCACAGCCATGGAAAACATACGTGAAGCCAGTACTCAAACTGTCACCAGCACACAGCAGTCGGTTGATTCGGTAAATGAATTACAAAAGGTTGGACAGAAACTTGATGAATTGATGAAACAATACAAACTCAGATAATGGCAAATCATGAAGAGTTTTTAAAAAAGTTACGAAAAACCTTTAGAATTGAAGCTGCTGAGGGAATTGCGAATATTACCACAAATCTCATCGCGATGGAAAAGGATCAGACAGGATCTCAAAAAACATCATTGATTGAAGCCGCTTACCGCGATGCGCATAGTTTAAAAGGTGCTGCACGTGCTGTGAATATGGCTGAAATTGAAGTGATTTGCCAGTCACTTGAATCTGTTTTTTCTGCAATCAAAAACAATTTTCTTGAGCCCGATGCCGGATTATTCGATTTGTTTCATCTGACATTGGATTTAATGACTTCATTGTTAAATGAGGATGAATCAATCAATAATAGTCTGAAAGAAAAAGTTCCAGAGCTTCTGCAAAATCTGACACTCGCCAGCACTGGCAACTATATTGCTTCTGATGCTCCCGTCAGTGTCGAAAATGATGAAATTCAGGATATGATAATGATTGAATCACCTTTCAAAGAGGGATTAACTTCCAAAACTGAAGTAAAGGAAGAAGCCAGATTTGTTGTGGCCAGGCCAGACAGTACCATCAGAATTTCTGTTGAAAAGCTTGATAATCTCTTGTTTCAGGTCGAAGAAATGATCGGATTAAAACAGTCTCTGCTTCACATTAACAATCAGTTGAGAGAAGCTGGATTGAAATTGAAAACATGGTCACATGAATCATCTGAGGTTTTTCCTTTGATCAGCAAAATCATGCAGATGCAGGAGCAGACAATGCCAGGGCAGAAGAATGTACTTGATCAGAAGGAAACAGAAAAGGTTACCCAATTTTTCGAATGGGCATCATCTATGTTGAAAACCATTGAAGATGAACTCGAAAATACCAGTAAATCAAGTGCAAAGGAAAGTTATCATGCGGGTGTGAAAATTGAGTCGTTGCTGGAGGAAGTAAAAAAAATAATCTCTGTTCCTTTTTCTACTGTGGTGGATATGCTGCCAAAAGCTGCGAGGGATATTTCAAAAGCCACAGGCAAAGAAATCAATGTCGAAGTAAAAGGTGCCGAAATAGAACTGGATCAAAGAATTTTGGAAGAACTCCGCAACCCTTTGATGCACCTGCTTCGCAATAGCATCGATCATGGGATTGAAAAGCCGCAATTAAGAATTCAGAAAAATAAACCATCGGCAGGTACTATACAAATCACTGTCGAACGACTCGAAAACAATCGGGTAGAGATATTAATTAAAGATGATGGTGCAGGTATTGACCTCGAAAAAGTACGTCAGAAATATATCAGTCACGAGAATATTTCTTCCGCTGAAGCAGGTGAAATAGCTGAACAGGTGCTATTTGATTACCTTTTCAATTCAGGGTTTTCGACCAGCGAAATAATTACTGTTTTATCAGGCAGGGGATTGGGACTGGCTATTGTTAAGGAAAAAATAGAACAATTGGGTGGGACCATTTCTGTTACATCTAAAAAAGATCAGGGAACCCGGTTCAAAATAGAAATTCCACTATCATTGGTAACCATCAGAGGTGTTCAGATAAAATTAAGTGACCGTGATTTCATCTTACCAACTTCCAGAATTAATAAGGTTTTGCAGGTAAGTAAATCTGAGATTAAAACAATTGGGAACAAAGCGAATATAAATTATATGGGAAATATTATCCCGGTGGTTTATCTCTGTGATATTCTTGAAATTCAATACAAGGAGAATGATAAACCTGATAAGCTGCTGCTTGTTCTTGGTCAGGCGGACAACCAGATTGGATTTGTTATTGATGGTATTGTGGACGAAGATGTTATTCTGGTGAAAAAATTCAACGAGCAACTGAAGCGTGTGCGCCATATTTCGGGGGCCACGGTTTTGGGGTCTGGAAAAGTTTTACCCATACTGAATGTTTCTGATCTTTTGAAATCTGCAGTAAAAGAAACAGTGCACATTAACAGGGAAAATACTGCACAACCAATGGTTGAAAAAAGCTCAATCCTTGTTGTGGAGGACTCAATAACCTCACGTATGTTGATTAAAAATATTCTTGAGACTTCTGGTTATCTTGTGACAACGGCAATCGATGGTGTTGATGGTTTTAATAAGTTGAAAGCAGGTACTTTCGATCTGGTTGTTTCTGATGTTGATATGCCACGCATGAATGGCCTTGATCTGACGGCCAAAATCCGCGCTGACAAGGTTGTTGCTGAAATTCCTGTTATTCTGGTTACTTCACTCTCAAGGCGTGAAGATCAGGAGCGGGGACTGGAAGTTGGCGCAAATGCCTATATCGTAAAAGGTAATTTTGATCAAAGTAATCTTACTGAAGTTGTGGCAAGATTAATAGGAAATTAAATATAATAGTAAAATGATAAAAGTTTTAATCGTTGAAGATTCTCGCGTCGTAAGTGAATATCTAAACTATATTTTTACCAATGAACCTGATATGCAGGTTATTGGTAATGTAAGCAATGGAAAAGCGGCCATTGATTTTATCCAGCATCAGAAACCAGATGTCATTACAATGGATATTGATATGCCTGTAATGAATGGTCTCGAGGCAACCCGTATCATCATGTCAACCATTCCTGTTCCGATTCTCATTGTTACTGGCAGCAGAAACGCGAATGATAGTTCCACTTCGATCGAGGCACTGGCAGCAGGCGCGCTCACAGTAATGGAAAAACCTGTGGGGATCGGGCATCCCAAAGAAGAAGAACTAACAAAGAAACTTATCAATATGGTCAAACTGATGGCTGAGGTAACTGTGGTGACGAGAAAATTGAAACCAAAAGCAATTGCACCTATGGTTTCAGCGGGCAAGTTTAATAAAGCTGTTGTCGAAATATCGTCAATTCCACAAATCATCGCAATTGGTGTTTCATCCGGTGGTCCGCAGGTGCTGCAAGTTGTTTTTTCAAAAATAACTTCAAGGTTTCCGGTGCCAATCGTTGTTGTGCAGCACATCACTGATGGTTTTCTGAATAGCCTTATCAATTGGTTGGGAAATGAAGTTAATTTACCAGTTCACATTGCCCAAAATAGTGAAGACATAAAGCCAGGACATATATATTTTGCTCCTAATGGATTTCAGATGAATATTACAAGAGAAGGTAAAATTATTCTTGAAAAAGATGTTTTAAAGAATGGATTCAATCCATCTGTGGCCCATCTGTTTACTTCGGTGGCACACGAATTTGGTAATAATGCCATTGGCATTATTCTTACAGGAATGGGTAGTGACGGCTCTAAAGAACTGAAATTATTACTCGATAAAGGAGCAGTAACCATTGCGCAAAGCAAAGAAAGTGCATTGATTCATGGGATGCCAGGTGTAGCAATTCAGTTTGGCTCAGCCAGATATGTAATGAGCGCTGAAGAAATCAGCGAATTGCTTCAGGATATTGAGAGAAACTTTAATAAAGAATTTTAACATGAAAATAATTGAAATTCTGATCGTTGAAGATAGCAGGACACAAGCTGAAGAATTGAAATATATTCTCGAAAACTATAATTATGTAGTAAACCATGCCTTGAATGCTGAACAGGCACTTGAGATTCTTGCTGAGACTGAACCGGATATTATCATCAGTGATATTGTCATGCCCGGTATGGATGGTTATAGTTTTTGTTCTGTCGTAAAAAAGGATGGCCGGCTAAAATCAATTCCGGTAATCCTGCTCACCTCACTTTCCGACCCAAAGGATATCATGAAAGGACTTGAAAGTGGTGCGGATAGTTTTCTGGTGAAACCATATAATGATGAGATCCTGCACAACAGAATTCAATATTTCATTCAAAATGCTATTCTGAGGAAAGAGCAGACTGAAAACATTCAAATGGATATTTTATACGCGAACCAGAAATATTCGATCCATTCGTCACCCAGACAGATCATGGATGTGTTGCTTTCAACATATGAGAATTCTATTCTTAAATATCAGGAACTCAACGAAAGTAACAAAAACCTTAAGGCTTCGGTAGATAAACTCAACTGGCTGAATGCAAGTCTTGAGCAGAAATATAAGCTGAAGATACAGGAAATGATCATTTCAAATGATAAACTTGCTGCTGTGACTGAGGAAAATAAAATGATCAAAGAAAATATTCTGATGCAAAAAACTCTGCTTGAAATAGCAGGAAAATCGATCAGGTTTGGTGGGTGGAGTGTGAATCTGGAGGATAATAAACTCATGTGTACAGAAGGAATAACCAAAATATTTGGATTATCACCCGGCTGTTTACCTGCCATAAATGAATTCTTCAGCCTTTTTGGTTCAGTAAGTGGTAATAAATTCATGGAGTATTTTGCTGATTGTGCTGAAAATGGAAATTCATTTGATGAAATCATACAAATCACGATTGAAGACGGCAAACTTATCCGGGTGCGTGTTATTGGCGAAGCTGTGTATGAAGAAGTAAGAGTAGTAAAGGTCAGGGGTTCAGTTCAGGATGTAACTAATCAGTTGGATAGTAATTAAACCTGTCACTTTATTTAAAACAGAGTTAATAAGTTAATGAATACATAATTGTTGAAATGGAGAAGTCGAAGAAGGAACTTACAGTTGAACTGGAGGAATTGATAAGTAAACGTGATGTGCTTAACGTTTTAATAGCCGAAAGATCAGTCTGTATGATAGAAGCTGAGCTTGATCGTGAACGTAATATTTCTGAACTTCAACGCCTGCGCTCCGAGCTTAAAGAGAGTCAGGATCGTTTTTATCAGATTTCAAAACTAAGCAAAACGGTAATCTGGGAAGTGAATGTGGATGGATTATATACCTATGTCAGTCCGGTTTCGGAAATTGTATGGGGATTCACTCCGGAAGAGTTGATCGGTAAAAAACATTTCTATGATCTGCGTCCTGAAGAAAACAGCAGGTTTTACAAGGAAATGGAACTGAAGTTGATGAGCAGTCAAACAAATATCGTTCAATTCGTAAATCCGGTACAACGTAAAAATGGTACACAAATCTGGGTTTCGACCAACGGTGTGCCTGTCTTCAACCCATTGAACAAAATGACTGGTTACCGTGGTTCTGATTTAGATATTACAGAACGCAAAATGGCAGCCGATGAAATGCGTAATTTCCGTCTTATTTCAGATAATGCCTACTATGGAAATGCGATCGCAGCGCTTGATGGAACCATCAGTTATGTTAACAAAGCCTTTGCTTTATTGCATGGTTGGGAGGAGGGTGAACTCAAAGGCAAAAATCTTTCGATTCTTTATGCTGATAAGCAAAAAGTTCATATTGATTCACTACTGGAAAAATTAAAAATTGAAGGAGTTGTAAAAACAGAAGAGGTCTGGTGTGTTCGAAAAGATGGATCGGTATTCCCATCGATTATGAACCTGATGGTCATTTCTGATCAAAACGACCAACCCCAGTTTTTATCTTCCACTGTCCTAGATATTTCCGAATTTAAACAAATCGTAAGCGAAAACAAAAAACTTATGGTTGCCATCGAGCAGAGTCCGATTGCAATAGTCAGTACTGATCTTAATGGCACTATACAATATGTAAGTCCTGCATTTCATGCGATTACGGGATATAACAATGATGAGGTTATTGGGAAGAACACACGGATACTGAAGTCAGGGAAAACTTCTGCCGCTGTTTATGCTGAATTGTGGAAAACAATTTTAGCTGGTAAAACATGGCAGGGAGAATTGATCAATAAAAAGAAAGATGGCACTTTCTATTGGGAAAGTATTACGATTGCTCCAATTCATGATGAAAAGGGTTTCATTACCAATTATTTGGCCATAAAGGAAGATATCAGCGACCGTAAAAAAACGGAACATGAAATTATTGAGTTGAATATAGCCCTTGAACGTAATATACATGAAAGAACCTCTGAACTGGCCGATACGAATGTCAGTTTACGGAAGGAGATTGATGAGCGGAAGTTGATTGAAGGTGCATTGCATTTGAAGACAGCTGAGTTGGAAAATTTCTTTGATGTTGCCCTTGATCTGCTTTGTGTCACCGATATGTCAGGCAATTTCATAAAGGTTAACAAAGCCTGGGAAACAATATTAGGACTACCGGCTGTTGATTTGCAAAAGCGAAGCTTTTTGGAATTCGTTCATCCTGACGATTTTCAAATCACATTGAATACTTTGGTCGAACTGAAAAGTCAAAATCCTGTTAATAATTTCATCAACCGTCTGAAAACCAATGATGGTGAATACCGGTTTATTGAGTGGCAAAGTGTTCCGGTTGGTCAGATGATATTTGCCGCTGCACGCGATATTAATGAACGCAAACGGGCAGAAGGTTTTGAAATAGAGTTACTTCATCTATCGTCTCAGTTGACAGGGATCCATCAGGGTGAAATAGGCAAAGCACTCAATCTGGCTTTAGGCAGGATCGGTAATTTTCTTCATGCCGACAGGGCATATATTTTCGAATACAGTTTATCCGGATTATCAATGAACAATACCTACGAATGGTGCAACGAGGGTATAAGTGCAGAGATAGACAATCTTCAGGATCTTCCCTATGATGTTTTTCCTGAAGGGATTAAATTATTGCGTAAAAATGAAAATATAATTATACCATCGGTAGAAGATTTGCCTGAAGACTGGAAGTCTGAGCGCGAAATCCTTGAACCGCAGGGCATTCAATCTCTCATTATCATTCCTGTACATATTGAAAATATCCTGATTGGTTTTGTAGGTCTGGATTCTGTAAAAAGAAAAAGAATTTATACCAAAGCCGAGATCAATATCATGAGATTGTGGAGCAGCATGATCGCAGGTTTGCTTAATAACCAACGGTCTGCTAACTTACTTGAGTTAACCAAACAGAATTACGAATCTTTTTTTAATACAATTGATGATTTTCTTTTTGTTATAAACCATGAAGGTAATATTATTCACACCAATGAAACGGTGATTGACAGACTGGGTTATCTGGATGATGAAATTAATAATCAATCGGTTATGGTTATGCATCCAATGGAACGACGTGATGAGGCACAACTGATTATTGACGAAATGCTTGCTGGTGTTACCGACTTCAGTTATGTGCCACTTATGACAAAGGCAGGCAAACAGATACCTGTCGAAACACGCGTAAAAAGGGGGTACTGGAACAATGAACCCGTTATTTTTATTGTAAGTAAGGATATTTCAAATATTAAGCTTTCTGAGCAGAAGTTCTCAACCGCATTTCAGGTTAATTCAGCAATGATGGCCATTACGCACTATGCCAATGGCAAACATATTGATGTGAACAATTCTTTTCTGGAGGTGCTTGGTTATTCGCGTGACGAAATAATTGGGAAAAATGGGAATGAACTCGATATTTACATTGATCCTAATCTGCGTGGCAGAATTATTCAGAAACTGAATAATAATAATCCGGTCAGAAAAATGGAAATGCAGATGCGTACAAAAGAGGGTGATCTGAAAACAGGACTACTTTCAGCAGACTCCATTTATATTGGTCAGACTCATTGTCTGCTTACGGTAACAATTGATATAACCGACAGGAAAAAAGCTGAAGATGAGATTATTATGGCCAGACATGAGGCTGACAAAGCCAACCTGGCAAAAAGTGAATTTTTATCACGTATGAGTCATGAATTAAGAACACCTATGAACTCAATTCTGGGTTTCGCACAGTTATTGCAAATGGGTGATCTTAATCCAAAGCAGGCAAAAGGTGTTAACCATATCCGGCAAAGCGGAAAGCATTTACTCGATCTGATAAACGAAGTGTTGGATATTGCGCGCATTGAAGCTGGTCGGATTTCACTCTCTATCGAAGCCATTCCAGTTAAAAAAGTCATACTTGAACTGATTGATCTTGTCCGGCCGATGGCCAATGTGCGAAACCTGACCATTGAAGTGATCAATACGCCTTACGATGATGTTTTTGTGAAAGCGGATCACCAGCGACTTAAACAGGTTTTGATTAATTTACTGAATAATGCCATAAAATATAATATTGAAAGCGGTATTATACGGATCAGGACCGAAATGTTTTCGGCTGATGATGGTGTGGATGGCCGTGTGCGAATTTTGATCAGCGACACCGGTTTAGGAATAAAACCTGAAGATTTAACAAAATTATTTAAACCATTTGAACGAATAGGTGCTGAAAACACTGCAACTGAAGGGACCGGACTGGGGCTTGCCGTTGTTGAAAAGTTAATGACAGCCATGGGAGGATTTATCGGCGTTGATAGCGAAATCGGTAAAGGAAGCACTTTCTGGATAGAATTTCCACATATTATAAATAAAAAATCTCCTGATGGAGAAGATTATCAGATCTTGGAACAAGAATCTGAATCAGCTGACAAAAAAGGACAGATCCTATATATTGAAGATGACAGCTCAAATATCTATCTCGTTGAACAGGTACTTGCCGAAAGAAGACCTAATATTAATTTAATCACAGCGATGACTGGAAAACAGGCTTTAAAGATGGCATTACAGTATGCACCTGATCTTATTCTGCTTGATTTAAATCTTCCTGATGTGCAAGGTGAAACAGTGCTTGCTCAGCTTCAGGAAAATGAAAATACCAGATCGATTCCGGTTGTTATAGTTACCGCTGATGCCATGCCTCACAAATTCAATAAACTTATACAATCCGGGGCAAAAAACTATTTAACGAAACCTTTTGAAGTGGTGAATTTCCTTGAAGTGGTTGATCAATTTATGATTGGATAATAAAGTTCAGAAAGAAAGTATTACCGGAAAAAAGTGCTTTAATTCTGAACCGGCTAGAAATGCAGATTAAAAAATGGCAGCAATCTTAGTAGTTTAGGATTGTTGCCCGCATAATTCAACAATCCGATCTGCATACCATGCAAATTGTTTGTTTTGTTAAAAAGACCAATTGAAAGGCCATGCATTTCTCTTGTTTTTGCATAAGCTGCGATGGATAATCCTTCAAACGATTCCGCCTGAGCATAAATACCTGATATACCAACGCCCCTGAAATTGAATCCGCAGAATAATATTCCGGGACAAATTGCCATGCCGTTTATATTTCTGGTATCTGAACTGATAATCAGTCCACTTATAGCCAAACCGTTAATTCCACCTATGCCAGTTACCAAAAGTCCTGAAATGGCAATCCCGGATATTGCATCAACCTGTGTCATAAGTCCGCTGAATGAAATCCCGTTGAGATTGCCGGTTGAACCGAGCAAAATTCCGCTGATTGTTATCCCGTTCAGGTTATCTGGTGAGGTGCCAATGGCAAGCACTCCAATATTTATTGGCTGCATTGAACGTGCTATCGGAATGATACCAATACTGATTCCATTTACAATTGAACTGTTCAAAGTGGTTTCATTTTTCCAAAAAAACAATTCTTTGACATTTTCCGTCCACAAAGTGAAATTAAAACCGTTGATTTTTTTGACGTTTTTATCAGCAAAATTGAATCTGATACCATTGAATTCACGGGAATTACCAATACTGATTCCGTATTTATTTGCAGGGAAATTGAACGCTCTTCCATTCGGTAAGCTGTCCTGAGCGATTGATATAAAGGTGTTTGTGAAAAAAAACAGCAGCAGAAATACAAAATCAATCATCCGGGTATTTGAGATAGCTGAAATTTTCATTTCCATTTTTATAAGGGCTGATAGACAGTAAAATTCTTATTATTAAAAGTACACATTATTTGAGCGAAAAGCAAGATTCAAAATTTGACTTTTCATGAACTTAATGACATTTAACTTATTGATTCAATATACTTTAATTAATTTTAATCGCCATTGATGTCACGGAACGATTATTTGTTTCGGCTCCCCAGAGGAAGTGTAAAAACCATGAATAAAAACTTTATTATTGATTGTTTTACCTGAATTGAAATGGTTGTGTATATATTTTGTCTGTATTATAAGCGAAGTATTGATTTGAACATGTTTGATGGAATCCAAGAAATTGATCAATTTATAGGTGAACATTCGACTAAAAGTTGTGTTATGTTAAAAAAAATAAATAAAATGATCCATAAAATAGTAAATACCAGCCACTCTAATCTTACCGATTGGGGATTACTCATACTTCGGTTATCAGTTGGGTCGTTGATGATCACGCATGGCTGGTCGAAACTCCTGAATTTTGATGCGATAGTCACTGAAGGTAATTTTATTGCCATTCTCGGGAGCGTTTCGCTGGGACTTGGACTGACAGTAATGGCAGAATTTTTCATGTCATTACTGATCATGGCTGGATTACTTACCCGAATAAGTGTTATCCCTTTGATTATTGCCATGTTGGTGGCCGCTTTCGTAGCCCACGCAAATCAGCCGCTGTCGGAAAAGGAACACTCTTTGCTGTTTCTGTTTCCCTACATCACAATTTTACTTTCCGGTGCCGGACGCTTTTCGGTCGATTATTACCTGTCCAAAAGATTCAGAAATTGAAAGGATCTC
>CAJBPB010000334.1 GCA_903957365.1 uncultured Bacteroidota bacterium | reverse complement strand
GATATTTGTGGCTATTTTAAAGAAAAGCTTAATCTCGACTTAACTGTATTTTCTTCAAAAGCTTCAAGGACTAATCTTCATTATAAAGTCTTCGAAAAGGGGGATGAAGAAGCTAAATACGCCACTGTAAGAGATTTGATTGAAGAAAAAGATTGCCCTGCCATTATCTATGTTTCACGCACGAGGAAAGCCTATGCCCTAGCTGAAAGACTCACCGCAGATGGATTCATTTCAAAACCTTACCATGGTAAGATGGATTCTAAAGAGAAGAGCGAGAACCAGGATGCATTTATTTCAGGTTCAGTAAAAGTGATGGTTGCTACCTCCGCTTTTGGTATGGGAGTCGATAAAAAAGATGTCGGGATGGTTATTCATTATGAGATCTCCGATTCTCTTGAAAACTATGTACAGGAAGCAGGAAGGGCAGGCAGAGATGAAAGTATTACTGCTGATTGTTATGTATTGTTTAATGAAGAAGATTTGAGCAAACACTTCATTCTCCTTAATCAGACCAAACTGAACATAAGGGAAATACAACAAATTTGGAAAGCTATAAAGTACATAACACAATTTAGGGCGCAGGTTTCTCAGTCAGCTCTTGAAATTGCACGAAAGGCAGGTTGGGACGAGAATATTAATGAAATAGAAACAAGAGTTACAACAGCCATTGCAGCCCTCGAAGATGCAGGTTATATTAAAAGAGGGCAGAATATTTCCCGGATATATGCAAATAGCATCCTTTCGGAGAGTGCACAGGAAGCAATTAACAAGATCCAGAACTCAACCAGGTTTTTGAGTGAAACTCAAAAGATGAATGCAGTCAGGATAATAAAGAAACTCTTTTCAACAAAAAGCCGCAAACATTCCAATGATGAAGTAGCTGAATCAAGAGTTGATTACATTTCAGATCATCTTGGTATAGTAAAGGTAGAGGTAATCAATATTATCAATCTGCTTCGCGAAGAAAAAATACTTGCTGAAACGAAAGATTTAACTGCATTTATTAAAAGAGGAGAAAATGCCAACCGCTCATTATCAATTTGTGAAAGCTTTCGCAAAATCGAAAGTTTTCTCCTATCTCAGGTTGAAGAAAAGGAAATGACATTCAACCTTAAAGAGCTTAACCAGCTTTTTGAGAAACAAGAAGGTTCCGAAACAACTGTAAATAAGATTAAAACAATCATTAACTTTTGGGCAGTAAAGCATTGGATTAAGCGCCAGATGATGGATAATTCACATAATCACGTGGTTATTTTATGCCTTCTTCCCAAAGGGATTTTTAGTGAAAAGCTTGAGAACAGGCATCTCATCTCCAGATTCATTACAGAATATTTATTTGAAAAAAGTAAAAAAGCTGTAAACGAGGAAGATAACAAAGAATCTGAGGAGGTACTTATTGAATTTTCAGTCCATGAACTCAAAAATGCTTATGAATTGCAGGATTTGTTTTCCCAAACAAAAATCTCTATTGAGGATATTGAAGATAGCCTTTTTTATCTTTCTCGTATAGAGGCAATAAAAATTGAAGGCGGTTTTCTGGTAGTATATAATAAATTGACTATCGACAGACTGGAACATAATAATAGAGTTCAGTATAAAGTAGATGATTATCAGAAACTAAACCAGTATTATG
>CAJBPB010000333.1 GCA_903957365.1 uncultured Bacteroidota bacterium | reverse complement strand
TGAGGACTTAATTCTTCAAAAAACTACTCAAAAATAAAATCCAGACAGTTTCTTCATAACTTTCTTCATAACTTTTTCCCATTACAAAAAATCCCTGGTTAAATAAATGGTAATTATGCATATTAATAATATTCATAATCACAAATCATATCATTTTATGAAAAGAATTTTATTTATTTCAGTATTGTTGTTCTTATTTACTGATTTTACAAACGCACAGCCCCTATCCGGAACCCATACCATTGGTCCTGACCCCTCGGATGATTATCCTAGTATTTCAGCCGCAGTTGCGGCACTCAATACAAATGGTTTGGGGGCAGGCGGTGTAATATTTAATGTTGTACCGGGACATACCGAGACCATAAGCGCACCAATTTCTCTTACAGTTACAAGTGGTTCTGAAGCAAATCAAATTATTTTTCAAAAAGATGGTGCAGGCATAAATCCTTTGATTACAGCCTATACCGGTATAAATACGCCAGCTTCCAGCGTACAGGATGGTATATGGAATTTTGTTGGTTGCGATTATGTTACCGTAAATGGAATTGATTTAAATGACCCGAATACGACCAATCCTGCAACGATGGAATATGGATTCGGATTTTTTAAAGCAAATGCTTCCAATGGCTGTCAAAATAACACCATAAAAAATTGTGTGGTAAGCTTAAGTTATGAAAATAATGAGGCTGGAAGTGTTGTTTTCGGGGCAATTTCGGCTCCTGGTTCAAAAGCCATTTTAATGGTAAATGCAACCGTTTTAGATCAGATTACAGAGCTTATTCCAACAGGGCAACCGGGAGGCAATAGTTATAATATATTTAAGACAAACACCTTACAAAAGTGCAATTATGGTGTTTTTGCATATGGTTATTATGCAGCCGGATTATGGATTGACAAGGGAGATCTTTATAATGAAATTGGCGGGTTGGCAGCCAGTACGGGAAACAATATATTAAACTTTGGGGGAGCAACTGCTGCTACTCAGGATGCGGCTGGAATTTGGACGAGGTCGCAATATAACCTTATTATTGGTGAAAATCATCTCGATAACGACAATGGAATGGGCGTAAAGCATGTTACTACCCTTCGGGGAATTTTGTGTCAGTCAACAACAGGTGCCTTTACCCAAATTACCGGAAATTACATCTCCATTAAAGGTGGCGGAACCAGCTCAATTGTCAACGGAATATTGAGTGCTTCAGCAGGTGGAAATACTGGTTCCATTTATATTAATGATAATAATATATCTGGGGATTATTATACTGCCACAACTGGAAATTTTTGGGGTATTACCAATTTATTTGCAGCAACCACACTACAAATCAACAATAATACAATTTCCAATATCCCCTATAGTAATGGGCCATTGACTGGATCGGGTGAGATTGATTTAATTTATAATATGTCCGCTCTTACGAATGTAACGGTTGCAAATAACACAATCAATCAAATAACCTCGCTTGGTACATCGGCTGGATATATGTATGGAATTCGTTTATCGGGCGCAAATATTACTGCCACGGGTAATACACTTTCATTGCTAACTGTTTCAGGCGGTGGATTTGATGGCGATGTAACCGGGATGTTGATCAATGGAACCGGTGATGTTGTAATTGAAAATAATGATATAAATAATTTAAGCACAACAACTGGTGCACTTACGGGTATAACAACTTCCAATACTTGTACATCGGAAAATATTTCAGACAACTTAGTGACTGATTTTACAAACGCAATATTTGGATGCTATGGAATCAAGTCAGAAGCGAATTGTAATTTTAAAACTATCTCAACCAATACAATTAATAACCTCAACAGCAATAACGATGTATATGGAATGTATGTTTATAGTGGCGCAGCATCCATCCTTGGAAATAAAATTTTTGACCTGCAAACCAACTCAACAATGTATAATTATGTTACTGGTTTAGAGTTGGCAACAGTATCTTCAAACAAAACCAGCAATATTTATAATAATATTATTGGTGATCTGAAAGCCCCAAATGCCGTTTCAATGGATGCCGGTTCGCCAAGCATTGTCGGCTTGCATGTACCAGCTACCCAAACTAATACTAATACTGAAATTAATATTTCATATAATACAGTCTGTTTAAATGCATCTGGCACAGGTACCGATTTTGGAACAGCCTCTTTTAGAACTTCTGCGGGTGCAGGTTCAAACATGAGGGTGCGAAATAATATTTTCGTTAATAAATCAATACCAAACGGAGCAGGATTAGCTGTTGCATTTCAACGATCATCAACCACATTAACAGACTATCACAGCAGCTCGAATAATAATGTTTTTTACGCTGGTGTGCCTGATGTAAGCCGATTGGTGTTTTATGATGGCACAAATGCACATCAAACACTTGCCGGTTTTCAAACCTATATTGCACCACGTGAAAGCGCATCTCTTTCAATGGATGTAACCTTTAGCAGTATAAATGGGTCAGATCCTGACTTTCTCCATATCAATCCATCGGCTTCAACCTCCATCAATAATGGAGGTGTAAGTATTGCAGGGATTACAACAGATTTTGACTCTGAAAGCCGCAATGCAACAACCCCTGATATTGGAGCAGACGAATTCAATCCAACTTTTTCATGGACTGGCGCAACAAATACTGACTGGAACACCGCCTCAAACTGGAGTTGGAATGGCGTTCCGATTGCAACCAGTAATGTTATTATTACCAACGTAACGAATAACCCAATCGTCAACGAGCCCGTTTCATCGCCTGCAGTTTGCAACAATCTTACAATTGAATTGGGAGGTGTATTAACCATAAACGCTGACAAAGCACTAACAGTTAATGGAACCTTAACCAATAATGCCGGTAATTTCGCACTGTTTATTCAATCAACAGCAACTGGTTGTGGGTCGTTAATCCATAACACAAATAACGTAAATGGCAATATTGAACAATTTATTACCGGAAACACAGCTACCAACGGAACCATGGATTTTCACCTGGTTTCAGTTCCGCTAAATACAGTAACAACTGCTGCACAATATAATGGCATGTATCTATTCAACTTTAATTCAGGCACACAGTTATGGGATAATGTCGGAAGCAATCCGGCAACAGTTTTGGATAATCATCAGGGGTATATGCTGTTTTCTCCACAATTGAATACTCAAATTTATTATTCCGGACAGTTAATAAGCGGAGAATTCACAACAGCTACCAATATGGATGCAGAGGAATTCAGCCTTGTTCCAAACCCTTATCCATCTGCCATCGATTGGGATGCGGTCAGCGGTTGGACTAAATCGAATATCTATAACTTTTTTTATATCTGGGATCCTGTTGGCAATAATTATGCTGCCTGGGGAAGTGGTTCAGGTGCCGGAAGTAATGGTATTGGAACGGCAGCTTCATCAAAAATACCTGTCGGACAATCATTCTTTGTAAAAGCAAGTGGAGCAAGTCCTGTGTTAAGCATGAATAATTCGGTGAGGGTTCACAGCACACAATCCTTTTACAAACAGACATATCACACGGTGCCGGAAGTTTTAAGATTGAATATAAGTGATTCTGAATCAAACGATAATATGATCGTTCGCTTTTCGTCGGAGGCCGGCAATGAATATGAAAATTTGGATGTTGATAAATTGTATGGTAGCGAAAAAGCACCTCAGCTTTATTCACTCTCAACCGGCTCTGAGAAGTTAACCATCAACGCACTTCCGCATTCAAGTTCAGCTGTTGTGGTTCCACTTGGTTTAGAATATACGCTCGAAGGTCAACTCGAATTTGTTGCTAGTGGAATTGAAAGTTTTGATGCAAACGCAAGCTTCTTCCTCGAAGATAAACTGCTAAACAAAATGATTGATTTGAAAGCGATTCCAAATTACACTTTCACACACAACACAAGCGATGATATACAGCGTTTCGCACTTCATTTCCGTGGTGTTACCGCTACCGGAGAATTAGCAGCCAAAAACTACAATATCTGGTCAACTATCGATCATGTGAATGTGCATATTCCTGCGCTCACGAGCCAGAAAGCTATTGTAGAACTGTATGATCTGTTGGGTCATCAGGTGCTCAGTCAGCAAGTTAATCTTGGCTCACCTACCAGCATTGCTGTTCCACAATTCAACGGAATGGGCATTGTGAAAGTGATCTCAGGTGGCAATGTTTATTCAGAAAAAGTATTCATCCGATAATATCCAAAACCATGAAAAAGAATATAATCAAACTCATTTTATTTAGTTGTTTAATCGTTGCCGGACAACAATTGCCTGCCCAAGGTCCACCCAATCCTCCCGGAGACCCCTCCTCACAGGGTCCTCCAGTTGGCGGCTCTGCTCCTGTCGGCGGTGGACTTGAACTTTTGCTGGTCATGGCATTGGCATACGGATCGAAGAAAACCTACAATACCTGGAAGTCGAAAGAAGAACCCGAAGACTAAATGAGTGAGCTAAAGTGAACTAAAGTGAGCTAAAGTGAACTAAAGTTGTAAATCACTTTTCACTCTTCACTTTTCACTCTTCACTTTTCACTCTTCACTTTTCACTCTTCACTTTTCACTCTTCACTCTTCACTTTTCACTCTTCACTCTTCACTCTTCACTCTTCACTCTTCACTCTTCACTCTTCACTTTTCACCGATAACGAATAACCATTAACCAAAAAAACCGGGGCATTGTCTCCGGTTTTTTTTGTTATATAATTGTTTTGGAATTGAAACAGAATGATTATCAAGATATTAGGTATTTTATTACTTATTTATTTGTTTATTTTCTTTGATTATTGAAAAATATTTTTTTAATTTGTAATAGAAAGATAAAATGCTATGAGTAAGTGTTTTAAGATTGTATGTTTTAAAACTAAAAGCTAAAGATTTATTGAATTCAACCTTTTTTTGTAACATCCGGGTGAGGATCAAAATCAGGTAGTTATTATTAATGCGATTTTTCGCATCTCTTCCAGGAAATCAATGGTTTTTCAAATACCATTATTGAAATAATATTAATCAGTAAATTGAAATTTCAAGCACTCACAAAACTATGAAAAAACTAATCTTTATTCTTTTAGTTTCCTGCATCTGGAACCAAAACCTGATGGCTCAGGTAAGCACCAACAGTGGATCAGGACTTGCTGCCACCTACGCAAATCTTGCCGATGCCATTACTGCATTGAATGCAGCAACCATTACCGATCCGGTAATCATCACACTGGATGCCCTGAATCCGCAGACTGCTCCTGCCGGCGGATATTCAATAACCGCATCAGGTTCAGCGACCAATACGATTGTTATCCATGGCAGTTCAAACACGATCACTGCCCCCAGTCCACAGGCAACAGGTCAGTTGTATGATGCCCTTTTTAAAATAATTGGTGGCGATTTCATTACGATCGAAGGCTTTACCATGCAGGAAAACCCTGCCAATACAGCCACTGCAGCCGCCACAAACAATATGACCGAATGGGGAGTCGCTCTGCTGTATGCATCCACAACCAACGGGGCTCAGAACAATACAATTTCAAACTGTACAATCAGTCTGAACAGAACCTATCAAAACACATTCGGAATTTACTCCAATTCAACTCATGCTGCCACGACGCCTGCGACAAGCGCCACGGCAACCGGAAGTGCAGGTGGAAACAGCGGACTGACAATCACCGATAATACAATCAGTAATGTAAACATGGGTATTGTTGTTATCGGACCTTTTGCGGCCGCTGATCATAATGATGTATTGACCATTGGAGGTATTGGAAATGCAAATACAATTTTAAATTATGGCACAACGGCGACCTTTTCTGCTTTTGCCAATGTTTCTGCTACCGTGAATGGCATACTGGTCAAAAACACAAAAAATACCGGGATTTCATACAATACAATAACAAGTTCTGAATTCGGAACCACTTCAGGAACACTTTACGGAATTCAAAATGCGGTTTCAACCAACGCGCCTACCGGCACATTCACGAATTCATTTAGTAATAATTCCATTTCATTGAAAAGCGGTCAGGCAAATGGAAACATCAATGGTATTTATCTCGACATGACAACCGCAAGCACTACATCCACATTAAATATTAATAACAACGATTTCAACAATTTTGGACATTTAATACCCGGATTTGGATATGGTGATATCACCTTTATCTCCAATGCCGGTACCCATCTCAACCAGAGTATCAGCAACAATACTTTTACCAATTTAGATTTGTTTACCGGTGGTGATATTATTTTTATTTCGAACACTAATACTCTTCCCGCCAATGGAATTAAGAACATCAACAACAATTCAATTGTTACAGCTTTTGACAAAAATGATACAGGTGGAACCATAACGTTTTACACTGATAATGGTGATTCTCCAAACGGAACTATCGAAAACAACAATAACAATAAAATAATCTCCGGCAACTGTATTCGTAACCTGAAACACCATTGAGTTATTGTTCTTAATATTGAACTGCGCTGTAG
>CAJBPB010000332.1 GCA_903957365.1 uncultured Bacteroidota bacterium | reverse complement strand
CAGCCAAAATTCTGGAAAGTGCCCACATCGAAGAGGTAGTGGGTGAATTCGTTAACCTGAAACGTCGCGGAAGCAACCTGATCGGGCTTTGCCCCTTCCATCAGGAGAAATCACCTTCGTTCACGGTTTCGCCTTCCAAAGGTATTTTTAAATGTTTCGGTTGCGGAAAAGCTGGCGATTCGGCCAAGTTCATCATGGAGCACGAGCATTCGTCTTACCCGGAAGCACTTCGTTATCTTGCCAAAAAATACCATATCGAGATTGAAGAACGGGAGCAAACCCCCGAAGAAATGGTTGCGCTCAACGAGCGGGAACGTCTTTTTAACCTGAATAGTTTTGCACTGACCTATTTTTCAGAAACACTTTTTAATTCCGATGAAGGTAAAGCGGTGGGACTGGGATATTTCAAAGAGCGTGATTTCAGGGAAGCGATCATTAAAAAATTTCAATTGGGTTATTGTCCCGACAAGCGTGATGCTTTCAGCAAACATGCAATTGCTGCGGGTTATACCGAAGAAGTACTTTTGAAAACCGGCCTTTCGACACAACATGATAACCATCTGTACGATCGGTTTCAGGGACGTGTGCTCTTCCCGATACATAACCTTACCGGCAAGGTTATCGGTTTTGGCGGACGAATTCTGAATTCAGAAAAATCAAAAGCGAAATACTTAAATTCTCCTGAATCAGAGATTTACATCAAAGGTAAATCCCTCTACGGTATTTATTTTGCCAAGACAGCCATCAATAAAGCAGACAATTGTTTTCTGGTCGAAGGTTATACCGATGTGCTGACATTGCATCAGGCTGGCATCGAGAATGTGGTGGCAAGTTCCGGAACATCGCTCACCACCGAACAGATCAGGCTGATCAGGCGCTTCACCAATAATATCACCATTTTATACGATGGTGACAAAGCCGGTATCAACGCATCCTTGCGCGGTATCGATATGGTGCTCGAGGAAGGGATGAATGTGCGCATCGTGTTGTTTCCCGAAGGAGACGACCCTGATTCCTTTGTCAGAAGGCATCGCAGCATCGAGGTGGAAGAATACATCGCGAAAAACTCGAAGGATTTTATCAGTTTCAAGACAAATCTGCTTCTCGAAGAAACGGCCAACGATCCGATAAAAAAAGCCGGATTGGCGAAGGAAATTGTGCAGACCATCGCGCTGATTCCTGATTCGATTTACCGTTCGGTGTATGTGAAAGAATGCAGCCGTTTGCTCGAATTACCTGAGCAGACATTGTTGAATGAGCTGAATAAAATTCTCAGAAACCGATTCCGTAAACAGGTAAGCCCAGATTTTCCGGAACAGGCCATTGAATCAGTTCCACAACAGGAATTTCCGAAACCAGAAGGACCAGAATCCAGTCCGACCTATTACCAGGAACGTGAATTGGTGAAAATTCTGCTGCATTTTGGGCGCAACGAGGTGGCACGCAAAGTTCCGGATGAGTTTGGGAATGAAGTGAATTACAGTGAAAATGTAGCACAATTTATCATTGAAGACCTGTCGCATGATCAGATAGTGTTTGAAAATGAAACACATAAAAAAATATTCGATCTGTTTGCCAACGCGATCAATGAAGGTGTTGTGCCAGGCGAACACCAGTTT
>CAJBPB010000331.1 GCA_903957365.1 uncultured Bacteroidota bacterium | reverse complement strand
ATCCTTAGATTAACATCATAGAATCCTTATCCTTATGTAAAAGTAAGAAGAACCTCTGATGATGCATTTCTTTTTTTTTATTCACTTAACTTCGAGCTTCCAACTTCGAGCTTCGAGCTTCCACTTATTTTATACGCCAGTCCCGCATAAAAAGCCGAAGCAATCACCAGATCACTCACAGCCACTTTTTCGTTGGGTGCATGGGCCAGCACTTCATTGCCCGGACCAAAACCGATTGTCGGGATACCATACATGCCATTGATTGTCACGCCATTGGTTGAGAAAGTCCATTTATCGATGATAGGTGCTTTACCAAAAAGACCTTTAAAAGCACGGTCAGCATCCTGTACAAGCGGATGCGATTCCTCAATTTTCCAGGTAGGATAGTATTTCTCCATTCCGTATTCGAGACCGGTGTATGCTGTTTCTTTATAATTCAGCACTTCCACTTTCGCGTTCATTCCTTCAACAAGTTGTTCAATTTCTTTCACGGCCGATTCTTTTGTCTCGCCCCATGTCAGGCGACGATCGAGGTGAATTCGCGCAAAATCAGCCACGGCACACAAGGAAGGACTTCCCGAAACTATTTCGGAAATAGTTACACTTCCCTTACCCAAAAACGCATCAAATGCGAGCCTTTCGTTCAGTTTTTCGATCTCAAGAGCCGTACGTGAAGCCATATAAATCGCGTTTTTGCCACGCTCGGGGGCTGAGCCATGCGACGAAACACCGAAGAAACTAACAGTAATTTCCATCCTGCCACGATGACCGCGGTAGATATTGAGGTTGGTGGGTTCGGTACTGACAGCAAAATCGGGCCGGATGCCGTCTTCTTCGATGATATATTTCCAGCAGAGGCCATCACAATCTTCTTCCATCACACTGCCAACGAAATATATAGTAAGGTTTTCAGGAACGCCGATTTCTTTGATGATTCTTCCGGCAGTTACAAAGGCAGCCGGACCGCCTTTCTGGTCAACGGTGCCGCGACCATGCACAAAACCATCTTTGATTTCACCTCCAAGCGGATCGAAACTCCAGTTTGAAAGGTTTCCCAAATCGACCACATCGATATGACCATCGAATGCCAGAATCTTTTTACCGTTCCCGATCCGGCCAATCACGTTACCGAGACCGTCAATTTTCACTTCATCAAATCCGGCTTCCAGCATTTGATTTTGAAGTTCCAGGGCGACCTCTTTTTCTTTCGTGCTCAATGATTTATGTTTCACGAGCCGCGAAAGGTTGGTAGCAGTGTCATTGCTGTATTTCTCAGCAAGCGTATTGATGCGTTCAAAAAGATTTTCCATTCCAGAAAAGATTGTTTACAGCGCTAAATTAGCTGTTTTTGCCCGCATGGTTTCTGTAAAGAATAAGTTTAGTGTGATCAGCAAAGAAATTGAAATCAAAGCGTATATTTGGTTAAAATACCAGAAATATATTCTATTATCAATTAAATTACCAGCCGTTTATTCTTTACCCAGAATTAGCCTTTTGGTTCCAGGTCTCGGTTCAGATAAATTGAATAATCTTTCAGAATCGGTTTATAATCGCGGTTATTGAAAAGACGTGAAGTAATCAGAAAATCAGCTGTGGAACGGTTGCTTGCCGTGGGAATATTATATAAAACGGACAAACGTAACAGAGCTTTTACGTCGACATCATGCGGCTGGTTGGTCATCGGATCCCAGAAGAAAATCAGATAATCGATTTTACCTTCGGCGATGAGTGAGCCCAGCTGCTGATCGCCGCCCAGCGGACCTGATTTAAGGCAGGTAACATGATCGAGCACTTCCGACACCATTTTTCCGGTGGTTCCGGTGGCGTAAAATGTGTGATCGTTCAGCTTTTTCAGGTTGTGCGAAACCCAGTCGAGCAGGTCTTTTTTTCGGTTATCGTGTGCCACAAGGGCGATGATTTTTGACATAAGGATATTATTTATACAAACATCTATAAGCCGTATCACCCGACATCTTCACCTTAAATTTCACGTCTTTTGCCACGATGAAAGTGTCGAAAGGCTGATAGGTTTTCCATTCAGTTTCGCCGGGCTGCTGCACCTGCATCGAACCCGAAACTACGGTCATGTGTTCGATGGTTGATGTGCCGAAAACATATTCTCCCGCGGCCATCACCCCAAGTGTGGCAGGTCCTTCAGCGGTTTCAAATGCGATTGATTTTACATTGCCATCGAAATACTCATTTGTCTTGAACATATATTATTAGTTTTAATGTGTTTTTACAACCTCTTTAAGGATATTAAAAATTCAACTTGAAACCAATCCGATCATTACTCATTTCCCTGGTAGCCGAATAACTTTCTGCCTTTGATACGCTTTGCCATAAAAACCGGAACCATTGATTCCCAGTCCTTTTCGTTATGATGAATTTTTTTGATGATCTCAGATGAATTGATTCGCAGATAATTTTTATTCACGTTTTTGATATCGAGAATAAGGCGGTTTTCGATCAGATGTTCAAAAAGGTGCCGGGTGCTGTCAGGAAATTTCAGATTTTTTGTTGTGATCAGGGTGTTTGTTTCTTCATCAAGGGCCGGATATATATACATTTTCATGTTTCTCGGGAAGACAGCGCCAAGAGCTTCAAGGATTCCACCTTTCAGATGCGTATAGTATTTCTCGTTAAACACTTTCTCAAAGGTTTGAATACCAATAATAATACGCAATTTTATCACCCTGAACTGGATCAGAAAATGCACCAGTTTGTAATACTCCTTGAAATTGGAGACCATCACATTCTGTCCCATCTCATTCAGCAGATCAACACGATCAAGAAAGTCATGTTCATCAAAATCGCCTTCACTCAAGAGGTTATTCAGTGTGATTTCGCAGATGGGAATGGTATTGTTTTTATCGTAATCTTCATCTTTTTTGAACAGACTGAAGCTGGTTTTCAACATATCGATACTGACATAAGTAACCGGACGAAAGCTTCCACGGAAGACAAGGGCATTTTTCTTGTACAACATATCGTCAGGTTCCTGCACTTCGCCAAAACGATCGAACATGATGGCGTTGGTCATTCCGTTTTTCACCAGCTGCACGGCCAGTAAGCGATTGTCGATATAGGATAGTTCGGCGCCACTCATATTCACCATTGTTATCTCAACGCGATCGGTAGAAAGGTTATCGAGCAGTGATTGCAGAAAACTGTTTGGCCGGTCCCAAAGGTAATAACAGGCATAAATCAGGTTTACACCTAAAACACCCAAAGTATTCTGTTGTAATAAATTATCATTTTCGTGCAGACGAACATGGATGATTACACAGTTCGGTCTGGCATTTTCTTTCAATTGAAAACGAACGCCCAGCCAACCGTGACTGATATTGTCTTTTTTAAAATTCAGTGTTGAAACAGTATCTGCGAAGGAGAAAAAACGGGTTCCTGAAGTTTTTGTTTCGTTCAGGAAACTAAGCACTTCATCATATTCTGCTTCAAGCATCACTTCGAGCCGTTCGCGCGAAACATAACGTTTTGCATTTTGATGACGGCTGTAAATAGCATCGCTGTATCGCTTGTCGTAAGCTGAGATGGTTTTGGCAATGGTTCCGGAAGCGCCTCCGGCCTGAAAAAAATTACGCGCCACTTCCTGGCCGCCACCAATCTCGGCGAAACTACCAAAGATAGTCGGGTCGAGGTTGATATCGAGCGCTTTGCGATGAATGGTGAGTGTTTCGGGTATTTCAGACATAGTTTTATTACGCTTATCTAAGAAATGGTCCAAAATAAAATCAAGACAGTTTCTAAATGCAAAGATAAGTTTTTATGCGTGTTTTATTCAGCGAGGCAAAGTAAACATCAAGGCATAAAAAGTGTAAAGTTTCAGTTTTTCAAAGATAGACTGTGATTTATTGCACAGTTCAGGGATTATTCAATCGAAGCTTCTTTTGTCATCTCGACCATACAGCCATTTGCCAATTGCAGAATCCGTTGCATTTTGGATAAATCAGCAAGTTTAAAAACATCACGTGAGCTATGATAATCATCATGAAAGCCTGAAAAGAAACTCATTACCGGAATTTTTTGTTGTGCAAAAGGAACATAATCACTGCCGCCATGACCGCTGGTGTGCCATAGATCAAGCGTGAAAGGTTTGCTGAGTTTTAGATTCTGATGTATTGCCATTTGCTCAATCGTGGCAGTTCCTGTGAGTAAACCAATACTGATCTGTGATTGTAAACTGTCAGCCGGATCAGAGCGTGAAAGCATATCAAAATTCATATATAATGCAGTATTTGAATGATTTATATCTCTGGCGCTGACAAAGTAAGTGCTCCCTAGCATTCCTTTTTCTTCGGCAGACCAGAAGGCGAAAATGATATTACAGGATGGAACGAATTTGCTTTCGGACCATCTTTTAGCCAGAGCCAAAACACCCGAAGTGCCTGAAGCATTGTCATCGGCGCCATAATAGACGTAATCGCCACGTTTGCCCAAATGATCATAATGGGCTCCGACTATAATGCTTTTGGTAGTGTCGGTCCCTTTAATAATGCCCAAAACGTTTCGAGCCGGAATGATTTCAGAAACAACTTCAATATGCAAAGAAGCGCTATTGTTTTTGAGTATTTCAGATGCCGGTTTCAATGTGTTTGCTGTTGTTTTTTCGAATTGTTCCATATCGAAGCCGCAGTTTCTGGCAAATAATTCACTTGCTTCATGGTTCAGATGATAAACAGGAAGTGCCGGCTGTATTGCCACACCATGGATTGAGTGATTCCCATCGATATAGACAGGATCGGTATCAGTGATTGATTTAATTTCGCTTTGCTCCTTACTTTTTTCAGTGGTAAGGAAAATGACCGCTCTGGCTCCTTTCTCAGCTGCTAATAATGTTCTGATGGTTTGTAATGAATCGGTATCATGGAAAACACTTCCCCATGATTTCCAGGCTTTTGATAGAGTATCATGGTGACCTGGGAAGCCTTCAAGCAATAGAATAATTTTGCCTTTCACTTCCATTTTTTCATAATCGTTATAACCCAGAACTGCATTTTGTATGCCGTAACCGGCAAAAACCAACGGAGCCTCAATCTGACTTCCATAAGGAGTCGGATCAACTTTAAAATCAACATGATGGTTGAAGGCCAGCACGTACGTTTCGTCTTTCGAAATCTGGTTCAGGCTGAGACTGGCAAAATAAGTTTCATATTTTACTAATTCAAAATTCTGAAAATAGGTTTTTTGACCGTCTTTATTATCACCAAAAGGCACCACATTGTATGTCTGCAAACTGCTTGCCAAAAAATCAGCAGCCATCATTCCACCTTTGGAGCCTGCTTCACGTCCTTCCATCCAGGCTGATGAAAGAAACGCGAACGAACCTGAAAACTCATGTATTTCGGGGCTTTCAGGTTGATGAACCTGAGCATTGAGTGATACTGAGCTCGCCAGCAGAAAAACGGTCAGCAATAGTTGAATTGTAAATAAGCGTCGTATAGAATGCATATTATTCGATTTAGAAGAAACTATTTAACAAAGGTCGCAATTATTGTAAAACATGCACAAATCTGATTGTAAAAGGAACCATTTCATATAAATATATGAATCTGCGGCATTAATTTTATCTTTGTGGCCGATGAAAAGACTTGCCATTTTTGCTTCAGGAAGCGGAACCAATATGCAGCGCATTGCCGAATATTTCAGCGGCAATCCTTTGGTTGAAATTTTTCTGGTCGTGTGTAACAAACCCGGTGCGGGTGTGATTCAACGTGCCGAAAAGCTGCATATCCCGGTAATGCTGATCGACAGAGACGAATTTTATCAGTCCGGTTCCCTTTCAGAAAAACTCCTCGAAAACAAAGTTGATCTGATTGTATTAGCAGGTTTTTTATGGCTGATACCTGATCATCTGCTTCAGTCGTTTCCAAACAGGATCATTAATATTCATCCAGCCTTATTACCGAAATTCGGTGGCAAAGGTATGTTTGGTGAAAAAGTGCATCAGGCTGTTATAATGGCTGGCGAAAAGAAATCAGGTATTACCATTCATCATGTGAATGAAAAATATGATGACGGTGCCATCATATTTCAACAGGAATTCCTGCTGGCACCTGACGAGACACCCGAATCGCTGGCCGCCAGAATACACCATCTCGAATACCGGTATTTCCCCGAAGTGATTGAGAAAATACTCTTTTCGTTACCTTAATTCAAAGCGTTTCCGGAAGTAAAAACTGCAAAACTATTTTACTTCGCATCCGGTGTGAAACGCCTCAGTCGGAGAAACGAAACAAAGTTTTCCTTCGCTGTTTTCGGCCATCAGAATCATACCGTTCGATACGATACCACGTAATTCACGCGGAGCGAGGTTAACCAGCATACATACTTTTTGTCCGATAATGGCTTCCGGTGCATAATGCTCGGCTATTCCGCTCACGACAGTCCGTTTATCGATGCCTGTATCGATTGTAAGTTTAAGAAGTTTTTTTGTTTTAGGGACGATCTCAGCAGAAAGAATGGTTCCGGTACGTATATCCATTCTGGCAAAATCCTCGTAAGTGATGGTGTCTTTTTGTGGTTTTAATTCTGGACCAGCAGCCTGAAGGTTCGCCTTTTTTGTGTCGAGAAGTTTTTGTACCTGTTTTTCAACCGATTCATCTTCAATACGTTCGAAGAGTAACTCAGGCGTATTCAGGACAATACCGGCAGGCAGCAATACCGTTTTGGCAGCATCGATCCAGTTGAAGTCATTCAACCCGATCATTTTAGTAAGTCGTGCCGCACTGAACGGAACAAAGGGAATAGAAAGTACCGCGAGTTTGGCCACAATCTGCAACGAAACTGCCAACACTGTTTTCACTCTTTCGGGATCGGTTTTGAACTGTTTCCATGGTTCATTCTCAGTCAGGTATTTATTACCGAGGCGGGCCAGATTCATCAGTTCTGACAAGGCTTCCCGGAAACGGTAAGATTCAATACTTTCGCCGATTTTAGCAGGAAAAGCATCCATCGAAGCCAATACTTCCTGGTCTTTTTCATTCAGATTCTCCAGACCGGGAACAACGCCATCGAAATATTTGTGGGTAAGAACAAGGGTACGGTTCACGAAATTGCCATAAATAGCAAGCAGTTCATTGTTGTTTCTTGCCTGAAAATCTTTCCAGGTGAAGTCGTTGTCTTTTGTTTCGGGCGCGTTGGCGGTAAGCACATATCGTAACACATCTTCCTTGCCCGGAAAATCCTCAAGGTATTCATGCAGCCATACAGCCCAGTTGCGTGAGGTTGAAATCTTATCACTTTCAAGATTCAGAAACTCGTTGGCCGGCACGTTTTCTGGCAGAATATAACTGCCTTCGGCATGCAACATGGCAGGAAAAATGATGCAATGAAATACAATATTGTCTTTGCCAATGAAATGAACGAGTTTTGAATCTTCATTTTTCCAGTAAGGTCTCCAGTCGTTTCCGGTTTTTTCACTCCACTCCTTGGTTGCTGAAATATAACCGATGGGCGCGTCAAACCAAACGTAAAGCACCTTACCATCAGCACCTTCCACAGGTACTTTTACGCCCCAGTCGAGGTCGCGGGTGACGGCACGTGCCTGTAATCCCTGATCGATCCACGATTTGCATTGACCAAATACATTGGGTTTCCAATCGTCTTTGTGGCCTTCCAGAATCCATTCACGTAACCAGGGTTCATACTCATTCAAGGGCAGATACCAGTGTTTTGTGTCTTTCAAAACAGGAACATTTCCACTTAGTGCCGAACGCGGATTGATCAGATCGAGCGGGCTGAGTGAGGTGCCACAACTTTCACACTGATCGCCATAAGCACGGTCATTATTGCAATGCGGACAGGTTCCGGTTATATAACGGTCGGCCAGAAAATGACTGGCTTCTTCATCATAATATTGTTGGGATGTTTTCTCAATGAAAGCACCATCATCATAAAGTTTTTTAAAAAACTCAGAGGCGGTTTCGTGATGTATGGGAGCAGAGGTACGGCTGTAAACATCGAAGGAAATACCAAATTTTTCGAACGAATCTTTGATGATGTTATGGTATTTATCAACCACTTCCTGCGGACTAATGCCCTGTTGACGTGCTTTAATGGTGATGGGAACGCCATGTTCGTCAGAACCACCGATAAAAACAACATCTTTTTTATTCAAACGAAGGTACCGGACATAAATGTCGGCCGGAACATATACACCAGCCAGATGACCAATATGAATGGGACCGTTGGCATAAGGAAGAGCCGAAGTGACCGTATAACGCTTGAATTGTTTATTTTTGATTTCCATAATCATCAGAATATAAAAGAAAATTTTCGCAAAGTTAACCAATAGTTTGAAAATGAGAACCCCACCAGCCTTATCAAAAGGCGATACCATAGCAATTGCTGCCCCTGCACGTAAAATAAGCATGGAAGAATTACAACCTGCCTTAAGATTCATTGAAGATCAGGGATTTAAGATTAAGGTGGATAATACCGTTTTTAAACAGTTTCATCAATTCGCGGGTACTGATGCAGAAAGGGCATATCATTTTCAAAACTTGCTGGATGACCCGGAAGTGAAGGCAATATTATGTGCCAGAGGCGGTTATGGTGCAATGAGAATGATCGGTGGACTCGATTTCAGTAAGTTCATTTTAAACCCGAAATGGATAATCGGTTATAGTGATATCACAGTGATTCATGCCCGTATTTTACAATCTGGCATCGAAAGTCTGCATGCAACCATGCCGATTAATTTTAACAGAAACACACCGGAAACTTTGCAAAGTCTGCTTGATGTGTTACAAAACAAGCCTGTACATTACACAATTGGCAACCATTTACTGAACCGTACCGGGATTGCAACTGGCCAATTGGCGGGGGGGAATCTTTCCATTTTATATAGTCTGGCCGGTTCATCTGATTTCCCGGACATGAGAGGGAAGATACTTTTCATTGAGGATTTGGATGAATACCTGTATCATATTGACAGGATGATACTTAGTTTGAAACGTATGGGCGTTTTTGAACAACTTTCAGGCTTGATAGTGGGTGGAATGGAAGACATGAGAGACAACGCAATCCCGTTTGGTAAAAACGCGGAGGAAATTATTGCTGAGCATATTGAGGAATACGATTTTCCGGTTTGTTTCGGTTTTCCTTCCGGTCATTTACCCGATAACCGTGCCCTCGTCTTAGGAAGAAATTACCAACTAAAGGTAATTGATAAGGTTGAATTTGATGAAATCGAATAAAACTGTGCATCTGGATAGTCCAGACACTGTGTTTAAAACAGGTTCTGATCAGATTAAATTATTGTTTAAAACAAATACAGAACAAGTCCTGCAGAAATATTCACAAAGGATATGGTTTTATTCTCAATTCGCGAGGTGGAAGCGCTTTGAAAAGGGAAAGCAACCTGAGAAGACAGAAACTCACCCTGCATACTTACTTCATAACAACTTGTTATCGCATATCTGAAACGTGCGCCACCGCCATATGCAAAACTAATGTCACTCGATGAAGTAATTTCATAATAGGGAGGCCCAACCATGAAATAGGTTGGTTTGTAAAGCTGATAAGGTGTTCTTGAAAAAAACACACCACCGAGCAATTTAAGATCCAAATTGAATTTGTTATGAAATGGGAAACTATAATCTGGTCCGGCAACAATGTGAATAATACGGTAAGGGTCGCTTCGGATGTAAAGATCTTCCAAAAATGGATCGGCCTGCATTTTTTCCCAGCCAAGTAATCCGACATCCACACTATGTAATTGAAAACCAGACTGTATAGAAACACCCCATTGTTTATAAATTTTCATTCCTGCTTCTAATGAAAAGGTAATTCCGGGTTCGGTGAAACATCCGGTTTCAAGATTGTTGGATGAATAATCTAAGACCGGCAGGCTCATTCCTGATTTTAATTCAAGATAAGCGTGATGGGTTTGGGCAAACAAGGTAATGCTGCTAAGAAAAAATATTAAAAACAAGGTCTTTTTCATCAGGAATTCTTTAGAGATGGCGAAATTAGGTTTTTTTCTCTTTGAAATTTTTGGTGGAGAATCAGCGAAAAAGAGCATAAAATCAATGTGTTTTACGAGAAATTTACTGCGACAGAACAGTTAATTATTTATTGCACATCAATTAAGTTTGTGCGTAAAATCAATTTTTATACTACTTTTGGTTTTCCCTATGAAAAACGAGCTGTAAATATACAGGCTTTGTTCAAAAGGAAACGGCAAAAATTGATTAAAAATACATTTTTATAAAAAGTCTTCACATATTTGACTTTATTGACCAGTTATGTTAAACAGGAAATCGGAACAGTGTAACAGTTGTGATAATTGTAATTTACGTTCACCTTTATTCAATCTTTTGAGTGAAGAGGAGCTTAAGATTATGAATGCTGGCCGCTTTGAAGTTGTTTTCAATGCTGGTGAGAACCTGATCAAGCAAGGAACTTCGGCGGCACACCTCATCATGTTAACCAGAGGTATGGCCAAATTGTATCTGGAAGGCATGGATAAAAAGAATCTGATTCTCGAACTGGTGCCTTCCTGGAGGATTATTGGTGGTCCTGGTTTATTTACAGATTTCCGTTATCATTATTCAGTAACCGCGCTGACAGAAACATCTGCATGTTTTATTTCTTCGGATAATGTACGCAAGATCATTCGCTCAAACCCTGACTTTGCTGAAGGTCTGCTAAAGCATTGCAGTCATAACAGCGCTACCAATTTTGACAGGTTAATCAGTCTGACTCAAAAACAAATGCCAGGCCGCCTTGCCGATGTTTTGCTTTATCTCAGCAAGGAAATACATCGGTCATCTGCCTTTAATCTTTACATCACCCGGCAGGAAATTGGTGAAATGTCGAATATGACCAAAGAAAGTGCTACACGAATTCTCAAAGAATTTGAAACAGAAGGCATTATAAAGATTGAAACCAAAACCATCGAAATTCTTCGGATGGAAACATTGAGAGAGATTTCGCTGCACGGCTAGTGTCTCATTAATCCAAAGCAATTAATTCACAATTATTTTCGCAGGATTCGATTGATAATTTGCGGCATGAATGGTATAGAAATAAACACCGTCAGGCAATTGTGATACCTGAATATCCAAACGGTTTGTGTTGCCCTGAACAGGATAATTACTGATCATTCTTCCCTGTAAATCAGTGACAGTCAATGTTGCAGATTCAATTCCGACAGGTAACGCATACATAATGGTTAACCGGTCGCTTACCGGATTTGGAAAAGCTTTCAGTTGTGTTGGTGATTCAGTATCTCCTTTTTCTGACATCGAAAGCATAAGGGTTCCCGGAATATCATAAACACTTGTGGCAACAGTATAAGGACTCACAGAATAATCGTAGCTGTAAGTGACAAATTTGGTGTGGCCATCCGTAAGTGTTGTTGCATAGTAATACTGGCAACCAGGAAGTGTGAGCAAAACAGTTCCGTTTTCCTTTACAACTTTGGTTGTGTAGGTATAATATAAATTGGTTGCATCGTAACTATAATAAGTGTAAACAAGACACAGTGAATTGTCGGTCGTAAATAAATTCTCCGAAATATACTGAATATCATACAGATAATTATTTGCAGGCACCGATAAACTAATGGTTTTCCACAAAATGTGGTTTGTATTGAAAATTTTGCATTGACTTAATCCAACATCCATTATGAAGAATTTGTCGCCTGAAACGGCCAGTTGGGTGAAAGTTCCTGAAAAAGTATAGGTGTGTTCCAGGGTTATTTGCCCTTTTGATGAAATTCCGATAAACAGAATTCCAAGAATGAATAGGATTTTTTTCATACGTAATGATTCTAGAATTAGTCTTAAAAAATAATATGGCAAAGATTCATAATAATCGTTCTTCATGATGTATAGAATTAATTATATTCTTTACAAGATTTTAAGATTTCAGATAAAACGATACTTTTTGATCTAAGTTTGCGTGAAAAATAGATGTTTCCAAGCTTAACACAATGAAAAAATGAATCACAGATTGGCTGACAGATTGACTTCCCCTGATTTTTTAAAAGGCATCGCTGTTCTTTGTATGATTCAGGTGCATTTGATGGAGTTGTTTGCTACTTATGATATTTACGGTAGTTTTTCAGGTAAAATTTCACTTTTCCTAGGAGGAGTGCCGGCAGCCCCGGTCTTTATGGTTGTGATGGGTTATTTTGCGATCCGCGCCAGGCAAACGGGTAAATCGATAATGAGAGGATTGAAAATTCTCTTTCTGGGTCTGGCTTTAAACATTGGATTGAATGCGCATATGCTGTTGAAGATCTTTCATAATTCGATAGAACTGAATCCATTTCATTACATTTTTGGCGTTGACATTCTATTTCTGGCAGGATTATCGATCATCAGTATTGCCTTGCTGAAAAGGCTGATTAGTGAAAATATTATATTCTGGATTATATTTTCAGTTTTCATTGCATCAGCAAACACTTTTCTGCCCGATTACCACGGTCAATACGCCTGGGTTTATTATGTTCAGGCGCTTTTCTGGGGTAATCTGGAGTGGTCTTATTTTCCAGTATTTCCCTGGATGGTTTATCCAATACTTGGGGTAATTTATTACTTCATCGAAATAAGGTTCAATTCAAGTGTAATCAAAGGATTGCAATCAAACCTTTTACTGGCAGGGTTCGCTGTTTTGAATATTCTTTTTGTTAAATATGGTTTTGCCATCACAACCGATTTACCGGCTTATTACCATCATACCGCACTTTTTGTTCTCTGGGCAGTTTTATTTATGGGTTTCTGGCTATTGCTTTTCAAACGTTTATACAAGTACATTGCAGATTACAAGGCAATACATTATGTAGTTTGGGCAGGTGAAAATGTGACCGCTTTTTATGTTGTTCAATGGCTGCTTATTGGAAATATTGCCACAGCGATTTACCGCACACAATCATGGCCCATGCTTTTCGTGTGGTTTGTAGCCATTGTTCTGGTAAGTACATTTGTGGTAAAAGCCTGGGTTGCGATACGAAAAAAATGAATTTTAACACTTATGAAATACTGTAACGGCTTTTGTATTCTTTTTACAACCAGTACAACAGTCCCGGTAATAAGAATACCGAATCACCAACAATACGGTAAAGTCCGTTTTTGTTAAAAAATGCGGGATATCTTACTGTTAACAATAATAACAGATGCATAAATAACAAAATGAACAGTCCGGCAACTTCCACATCATTATGCGTGAAAAGGAAGAGAAAAAGATTGACAATCAGCAATATGAACAATAAAATTTGTATCATGCTCCGGGAGTTTTCTTTGCCATATTGAACGGCAAATGAAGTGTGTAAATCGATAGAATCCTGTTGATACTCGAAAAAAGAAACCATTGCACCTTCACAAAAAGCCAGACCCAGAAAAATGAATAGAATAATAACCGTTAATAAATCCATATTCCGATTGGTAAGCAGAAGGGGAGCAAACCAGATTCCGGCAACAAAAATAAAAGCCACAATCAATTCTTTGGGCAAGGTTATTCTGATAATGTTCTTAAGAAATAGCGCCGTGAAATAAGCAAAAACGATACAGGCCAGACCAATAACAAACACAACAATCCGGATATCAGAAAAAGACGATATCAGAAATAGATTTCCAAACGACAGAAACACAATACTAACAATAAACGAACGAAAATGTGTGTGATGAAAACGATGACGGGCGATTGCCGATTTACCCCTGAGTTGCCAGGCATCAATCAGATGATCGGTGGTATAGATAATCCAGACTGAAATGGCCAATACCGGCCACCAGACTAATGGCGGATTTATCCTGAGCCATTTCATGGCAAATATTCCAACTGCCATCGCATCTGAAACAACTTCGATGCTCAGGAAACGTAAAAACCTAAAACGACGGATCAGACCAGACATAAGTATATAGATGAATATGTAAAAATACCAAATCATGGAACGATTCAACAGCAATGAATCATGGAAAAGAATTATTTATACTAAAAATTTACACAACTCGCCAAAGCCAAATTACCTTTGTATTGATAAAAAATTGAATATTATGAAAAAAAATCTGCTTTTATTATTCAGCGTGCTTTTCAGTCTGAATTTACTGGCTCAATGGACCGATGATTCATTGACTAACTCAGTAATCTGCAATGCTGCAGGTGATAAAGGTGTGCCAAAAATCTCATTACTTTCTGATAACGGATGTTATATCAGTTGGTACGGAGGCGCATCCAATTATGACATCAATCTTCAGCGACTCGATTTTGCCGGGAATATACTTTGGCAGGAAAATGGTATTGTCGTAAGCAACCATCCGCAGGAAACCTGGGTGACTGATTTCGATATGAAAACAGACAACAACGACAACGCGGTAATTGTGTTTAACGACATCAGAAATGGCAATTGGGATGTTTTTGTGTATAAGATATCTCCCGGCGGAGAACAACTTTTTGGTGAAAATGGTCAGGCAGCAGGCGACTCACCCGTTGCCGATATGACACCTCGCGTTTGTGTAACTTCCGATAATTCGGTCATTATTGCATGGATGCGTGAAGGTGTCGAAAACATTAGCATGATTATGCAAAAATTTGATAGTCAGGGAAATAAATTGTGGGAGGTCAGCGGAAGGGAACTTTCAATGGCAGGTGCTTCTGTCAAATGGCCCTATCTGCAACCTACCGATGACGGTGGTTTCATCCTTGGTTATTTTGTCGAGACCGGCCCTTTTTGGGCACCTGATAAATTAATGTATGCCATGCGCTATGATTACGATGGGAATGCAGTGTGGGACAATCCGGTTGAATTGTGCGGTGCCACCGGCATTACAGCATGGGAAGACTACAAAGCCATTCCTGATGGCAACAACGGAATGATTGCATTCTGGCAGGACGACATTGATAACAACACACTCTTTAATGCATCCGTACAGCATGTTTTAGCCGATGGAACACTTGCTTTTCCGGCAAATGGCGTCGAATTGGCTACAACAAGCAGTTTCAACCATTATTATGATTACGCCACAGGTTTGACATCCGGAGGAGAAATTATGGTTTTTTGGGCACAGGCTGATGGCAATCAAAATTATAATGGATTAATGGGACAAAAAATTTCACCTGAAGGTGTGCGTCTCTGGGGTGATGAAGGTCTCGAGCTTATCCCGATGAACTCCACATTCAGGTTTATTCAGGCCACTGCTTTTAAAAATGATACTTCCTTTCTGGTTTATGAAGACAGCGAAAATTATCTGGTAAAAGCTATCAATACTGATGGTGATGAAGTCTGGACAGAAGACACTCCGCTGTCATTGTCTCCCTCATCAAAAATGGCTCCGGCAGGAACAAGTATGGCGGCTGATCAGGTTGTAATTGCCTGGATTGATGAACAAAATTCAGAAAAAAATGTGAAAGCACAGAACTTTCTGATCAATGGGAAACTTGGACAGGTTGAAACAGGTATTAAACCGATCAATAAAGCAAACAAACCTTTTAAATTGTCAGGCACCTTGCTTTTGGTAAATTATACTGGTTTGCTCCAGTTAAATATTTATGATGGAATGGGTCGTTTGTGTGAACAATTTCTAACACAAGGCAATACTGAAATAAATCTTCAGAACCTTGCAAATCAATTGTATATCATTGTTGCCATGAACGAAAAAGGCGAAACACTGCAAACTTTAAAAACGGTTACAGGTAAATAAAATGAATAAAAAATAAATTTACCATGTAAATTACCATGGACATTATTTTAAATTTTTTTAAAACAAATTTTTCAGAATCCGGACTTCAATGTAAATGCATGAACTAAATATTCAAAATACTTAAGAATGTCCAAAACATAAAAAAACCCTCATCGATTCAGCACTTTCATGGATGTAAGTGTATGAAAGTATGGTTTTTTAAACCTCTGATTTTGACAGATTACAAATAAATTGTCTAATATTGCGCACTAAATGCATTAAAAAAACCCTTCATGAAACTCAAATTTTTATTCCTCTTTTTATTGCTGAGCCCAGCTTTCATGGCTTTTGCACAGCAGCAGGAAGCAGCGAAAGGTACCGATTATGGTAAGCTTTCTGCACCGATTTTGGTGCCAAGTATTGCACAACAAATCAAGGACGGCACTTTCATTGGTGTTGATCCGAATGAAACACCCCGTTTGGGACAGCCCAAACGCAGTGGTGCCAATATGGCCGTTCCAGGAAAAGGACTGCCACTGCAAGGTGATCCTTTGGTAGCAAAACAAAGAGCAGCCGTAAATCACCCGGGTAAAGAACCATTGGTGGTTTTTGATGCCAATACCTCAAGTTATACCCCTTCTGATCCTACCGGAGCGGTTGGACCCAATCATTATATTGGCGCCTGGAATGTTGGCTTTCGTATTTTTGATAAATCAGGAAACCCTTTGGCACCTGCCGCATCGCTTTCAACCCTGTTTCCTGGTAACACACTGGGCGACCCTATTGTACTGTATGATGCCGCTGCCGACCGTTTTATCATCACTGAATTTGATCAGAGTCCAAACGGATTCAATATGGCTATTTCACAAGGTCCAGATCCGATAAATGACGGTTGGTATATTTATACTACCGGACTATCAAGTGGTCAGTTCCCTGATTATCCGAAGTTTTCGATCTGGTCGGATGGTTATTATATCACATCCAATATCTCGCAGACAAACCGCGTCTTTGTTGCGGAACGATCTAAAATGCTTATTGGTGAACAACCACAGTTCGTTGGATTTCCGCTCCCGGGAATCCGTACTTCAGGTTTCTATAGTCCACAGGTTTTCAATGTTTGTAACAATGAACTACCTGGTGAAGGCAATGCAACTGTTGTTTATATGCAGGATGATGCATGGAGTGGCGTTTCGGAGGATCATCTGAAATTATGGACCATCAATGTTGATTGGGAAAATACAGCGCAATCAACAATCTCAGCTGCTGTGGAAGTGCCCACCACACCATTTATTTCTGTTTTTGATGGCGGATCGTTCTCAAACAGACCACAACCAGGTGGACCTGATATCGATGTGTTACAGGCAACTGTCATGAATCAGGCACAATTCCGCCGTTTCACAGATTATAATTCTGTTGTTTTCAATTTTGTTGTTGATACTGATGGCTCTGGCGGCGAGCTTGCCGGTGTCCGTTGGTTCGAAATGCGCCAACCAACTGACAGTGAGCCATGGGTTATTTATCAGGAGGGAACCTATGTTTCTCCATACAATAACAAGGATGCCTTTGGTGCCAGTATGGCCATGGATTCAGATGGCAACATCGGGATGGGTTATACAACCGTAAGCAGTACCGAACGCATAGCAATTTATTATACAGGCAGATATGCTGGTGATCCACTTGGTGAGATGACCATTGATGAAACATTGATCGGACAGAGTACTTCCAGTAATCCATCAAACAGATTGGCCGATTATACCCATTTAACAGTTGATCCTTCTGACAACAAAACATTCTGGCATATCGCTGAATATTTCAAAAGCGGAAGAAAAGATGTTGTGGGCGCTTTTAAAATCGCTTCAGATCTGACCAACGATGTTGGCGTTCTTACAATTGATTCACCTGTTGACGGCAACCTCACCGATGAAGAAATCGTTACTGTTACACTGATGAACTATGGTGAAGCCGGACAACGCGATATTCCTGTGTTTTTCAGGGTTGATGAAGGCGAATATGTATATGAAGTTTTCAATGATACACTGCCTCCTGCCACAACAGCGCAATATACTTTTACGGCAAAAGCCGCTATGGGCGCTGTCGGACAATCCTATCAACTGACCTCTGGTACAGCACTTGCACCTGATATTGATCGTACCAATGATACCATCGTCAGAACCGTTACCGATCTTTACGACATTGATTTAGGTGTTTCTGCTATCCTTTCTCCTGTGTCCGGATCTGATCTTACAGCAAGTGAAGTGGTTACAGTTTCAATCACTAATTTCGGACTTTCAGAACAATCTAATTTTTTAACAAGTTACAACGTAAATGGTACTCTGGTAACTGAAACAGTTCCTGGTCCGGTTGCGATGGGACAAACCATTGATTACTCTTTCAATCAGACCGCTGATTTTTCAGTTATTGGCGAATATCTTCTTAAATCATACACCATTGTTGTGGATGATCCAAATACCTTAAATGATACTACTACAGTTAACATTTTAAAAACTAACTGTCAGCCTGAATCAAATTGTGCATTCGGTTTCGGATTATATAAATTCAAAATTGGAACCATTGATAATGTCACAAGTTGTTCGCCTAATGGTTATGGCGATTTCACTGATCTTGTTACTGATCTTGAACGCAATCTGACCCATGAAATGGAAGTAACAACCGGTTACGGAGATCAATACCTGAGGGTATGGGTCGATTTCAATGATAACTTTGTGTTTGAAGCTGACGAGTTAATCGTTGACAATGTGATCATTGCCGAAGGTCAGGGCGCTGGTAATTACACTCAAATCGTTCCTTTTACTTTATCCGACAATGTGAATCTTGGAGAACACCTGTTGCGTGCCAAAATAAACTACAATGCTGCTGTTCCGGATGATGCATGTGAAGGAACTGATTCAGGTGAAACAGAAGATTACAAAGTGAATATCGGCGTTTATACCAATTTAGGCGCAAAATTGGTCAGCCAGGCTGAACTTGTTGTTACTCCTGCTGGTGACAATCATTTTGATATTACATTAAAATCTGATAAACTGACTGAAACTATGATTATCAGTCTGCATGATGTTTTCGGACAAAAACTGGTTGAAAACAGAATCGAAAAAGTGAATGGTCAATATACCTATCCATTGGATCTTTCATACGCCAAAGCTGGTGTTTATATCGTTCGTGTTGGAACCCATCAATATGGTAAAGTGAAAAAAATCTTTGTGAAATAGGCTTTTAGATCTCTTTTATCAGGCATTAAAAAAATCAGGCTTCAGCGATGGAGCCTGATTTTTTTATGGATTTGTTTCTGTATTCTTGCCGTTTGAGACACAATCGCAATGCATTAATTTAGTTGTTTCAACGCTTCAGCGACATCCGTAACGGGCTGATTACAGGTTCTGTTTCTGCAGACATAAATCGTTGTCTGGCCATGTATCAGTTTGTTTTGCAGCAAGTCAAGACTTCCTTCTTCTTTACCGCCCAATAAAATTGCGTGAGGAAGATAGTTTTCGTCTAATTCCTTGCGGATGCTTTCACATGCATTCCCGACAATCGCGACTTCAAAGGGCTGTTGAATGAAACGCGTCGCAACGATTCCCCAGTTTGCATAATAAGAGATGTTTTGGGTTATTTCGTTGTGAATATTTTTAAGCATCTGTTTCGCCATTTGTTTGAATTCTTCATTATCGAAATAGAGCGAGAGGGTAAACAAATTACCAGCCATTTCTGAGTTGGAGGCCGGAATCACATTGTCGGATATTTCCATTTTACGGGCGATGAGTGTTGAATACTGATTATGCGTGTAATAGAACATTCCGGATTCGGCATCAAAGAAATGTTCAATGGTGTAACCAGCCAATGCTTTAGCCCTGAACAACCACTTTTCATCAAAGGTCGCCTGATACAAGGCAATAAAACCTGATATTGTAAAGGCATAATCATCGAGTAATGCCGGAATGGTTGATGTTTCATTTTTATAGTTTCGGGTCATTCCGTTATCCTCAGCAATCGCGTTTCTACAAATGAACTCCGCATTTTTAATCGCTGCCTGCAGGAATTCCTCTTCACCAAAAGCCCGGTAAGCATCTGCATAAGCCTTGAGCATCAAAGCATTCCAAGATGTCAGAATTTTATCATCCAGTCCTGGCCTGATTCGTTTGCTTCGGACTTTCATAAGCGCTGATTTCCCGTTTTCTACTATTTTCTGTACCTCTTCAATGGTGCGATTGTGATTCCGGGCAATTGTATCAATGGTTTTTTTGCGGTGAAGAATATTTTTGCCATGTTCCCAACTGCCTTCACTGCTGCAATCGTAATAGTCGTTGAAAATCATTTGATTATCGCTCAGTACCGCATCGATTTCCTTTTTGGTCCATACATAGAACTTCCCTTCTTCACCTTCGCTATCCGCATCGAGTGAAGCGTAAAAACCACCTTCGGAAGAAGTCAGTTCGCGGGCAACGAAACCAATTGTTTCATATACAACCTGCTTGTATAAAGGATTTTTCGTCAATTGAAAAGCGTGTGAATACAGACTTACCAGTTGGGCATTGTCGTACAGCATCTTTTCGAAATGGGGGACAAGCCAGTCGACATCGGTCGAATATCGTGAGAATCCACCACCAATCTGGTCATAAATTCCACCATAAGCCATATTGTCCAGCGTTGTAATTACTGCTTTCAAGGCGTCTTCGTTCTGGCTAAGGAAGTGATAATTGAGCAGAAATTCCCAATTGGAAGGCATCGCGAATTTTGGCGCCCGTTTCCCTGATCCTTTCACGAAATCGATGGATGGTTTCCAGTTAAGGAATATTTCATGGAGCTCATCCAGTGATAACGAAACGGGTTCCTTGTTCAGCGAAACATGCTCGATGGATTGTATTCCAAGGGTAATTTTTTCAGCCTCCTCAACCAAAGCTTCCGGGTTTTTTATCTGAAAATCAATAAAATATTCCAGTACTTTCATCCAGTCCTTTTTCGGATAATAGGTTCCGGCAAAAAATGGTTTTCCATCCGGAAGTGCCAGTGCATTCAGCGGCCAACCTCCCCTTCCGCTTATCAGATAGGCTGCGTTCATATACACCTGATCAACGTCAGGGCGTTCTTCACGATCCACTTTTATGGCTACAAAATGATCATTCATGATCTTGGCAACAGCCTCATCTTCAAAACTTTCGTGTTCCATCACATGACACCAGTGGCAAGCCGCATAACCAATACTAATGATGAGCATTTTGTTTTCAGTACGTGCTTTTTCCAGCGCCTCATCGCCCCAGGGAAACCAGTTTACCGGATTGTGGGCGTGTTGTAAAAGGTAAGGGCTGCTTTCGTGAATGAGTTTGTTTGTAAAAGGGTGTTTCTTTGTGTTTTCCCCAGTCGGGCTTGTATGTATTCCTGTGTTTTCCAACATGATTTCTTGAATTTTATTTCCATAATTTTACCTGCAATAGTATTCCGCAGAACCGGGCAGATAGACTTTCTGCATGACGAAACAATCGGAGTGTATGATTTGTTCTGCAGCAAATGATGGTTCTTGTTTTATTGTAGTGAAATACAGCAGGCTTCAGTCAGTGAAAATTGAATTGAAGAATCAAAGACTGTCTTTATCCATAAATGCAGGATTGATCTTCGAAAACCGGACTTCATCCCAAATACGGTTTTGTTTGATAACAGCTTTTTTAAAAACACAGTCTTTTTGGAATCCACATTTCTCGAGCACGCGCATCGAGGCTGTATTGTATTCAAAAACACCCGTAAATACGCGGATCAGTCCCAAATCGTGAAAGCAATATTCTGTGATAAGTGCTAAGGCAGTAGTTACAATTCCCATGTTCCAGTATGGTTCGCCAATGAAGTAACCAATTTCTGCCGATTTTCTGTACACATCTGTTCCGGGTTCAATGCCGATATTACCGACATATTCACCGCAAAACGCAATACCGAAAGTTGTAACAGGATCTTGTTCTTTACAACGATTGATAAAAGTGACTGCATCCTCCAAAGAGTATGGATGGGGGAGGGCATCACGCACATTCCGGAATATTTTTTCATTGTTTGCAAATTCAGCCATCCTTGACGCATCTTTGTCCTGTAATCTGCGAAGTTCAATTTTTCCTGATTTCAATTCCATAAAAACCGGGCATTTCTATGTATATTTCAATTTTAAACAGAGTTCCGGCTCGCATTGATGTTTCCATACAATGAGCGGGTGACTATTTTTTCATAAAGTGATTTCTGACTGGTGTTCTGATTGATTTTTTGTAATGCATATTGCTGAATGACAAGTAATGGCAACACGATTTTCTCCCTGATTTTTATCGATTCACGCGAAACAGGCTCTTCTTCCATCAATACTGAATAACCCGAAATAAGCAACAGCATTTCCACCGTCAGTTTGAATTCATTGTGAAGGATTGCCCAGAAATCCTTGTATCTGGCATCTTTTTTCATATAAGCCGTCAATTCAAAATTTGATTTTGATAATGACATCATACTATTGAGTGTGAGTGCTTTAAAAAAAGGAGTTTCTTTAAATAATTTCTTTAAATCGTCCAGTTTCCCATTTTTTATCAATCTCTGGATTGCGGTACCGGTTCCAAAATAACCGGGTACATTTTGCTTCAGCTGACTCCACGATCCAACAAAGGAGATGGCTCTCAGATCGGTTAGTTCGAGATGCTTTTTGTTTCCCCTTTTGCCCGGCCGGCTGCCAATATTGGCTTTACCATAATACTTCAGTGTACTCATGTTCTCGAGATAAGGAATGAACATCTTGTGATTTTTGAGTTCGTTGTATTTATCAAAACTGATATTAGCCAACTCTTCAAGTAAATGCCGTGAGGTTGGGTTGAATGCATTTTCCTTATCTAAAAAGGTATTGGATAATCCGGCAGTGAGAAGTTGTTCGCAATTATGTATGAAATGTTCTTTGGTGCCATAGGTACTCGTAATGGTTTGACCCTGTATGGTCAGCTGAATTTCATGATTGGCAATATGCTGCCCCTGGGAGGCATAGAACCTGTGTGTTTTGCCACCACCCCGTGCCGGAGGTCCGCCACGCCCATCAAAGAAAATGGCTTTGATATTGTTTTTTTCGCAGATGGCTGACAGATTTTCCTTTGTTTCAAATATCGACCAGTTGGCTTTCAGATATCCGCCATCTTTGGTGCCATCCGAAAAACCAAGCATGATGGTTTGTTTGTCGTTTCGGCGCGAAATATGGGTTCTGTAATCCGGCAGTTCAAAAAGTGCATGCATGGTGGATGCTGAAGTTCTCATTCCATCCATGGTTTCGAAAAGCGGAATAATATCGAACGACATTTCCTCTGGCCCGATACCGCACCATCTGAACAAACCATAAACAAACAGAACCGAGAACATATCCTCAGAATTGCTGATAATATACCGGTTACAACCTTCCTCTCCGTTTCTTTTCTGAATAGATTTCAATTGCGAAATATTCCTGATCGTGTCCTGAACAATATCCTCTTCATAGTTTTCTGCATTCAGTTGTATGTTTTTATGAAGCAGAAGGCTGATAAGATCATCCTTTCCAATTTCATCAAGACTGGCTGTGATCAGGCCTTCGCGGACAAGAATCGCTTCCATGACTTTTTTATGAATACGGTGATCCTGACGTATATCAAGTGTTGCGAAGTGTATTCTGAAAATATTGACCTTGTCGATAAGATTATCCAGATTTTTCAGATACAGGCTATGAAATTTACTGATTAATAATTCTCTGACCTGATATAAAGGATTGATGATTTCCTCATAAGTCATGGCACTGGAAGGATTAAAAATGGATTTATACAGTGCAGATCTGAGTGAACCCAGAATATCATCGATGAACCTGAAAGTTAAAATGGGTTGTAGTAGTTTAACATCCTGGTAATAACATTTCATCAATGAAATGCGCAGTTCATCGGCCACATCCTGTGTTGTAAACGATGTTACAAATGGATTCCCGTCCCTGTCGCCACCGGGCCAGAAACCCAGTTTGATGATGTTTGGATTATTAAAAGCATTGTCCCTTACATTCTCTTTAATATGGGCATACAATTCACCAACCGCATCATAATACACGTTTCTGAGAAAGTAAATGATATTTTTTGCTTCATCAAGTGGAGTTGGTTTTTTGGCATTGATCAACGAAGTCAATCCCAGTTGTTGTAAAGTTAGATCAATCTTATCCAATTGATTATCAGCAATCAGCAACCTAAGTTTACCGATAATATCCAATACCGATGGCGTATAGAACTGTGTCGGATGCGCGGTAAACACAATTCTGGCACTGAAGTTTGAGAGTTTTTCGGAAATACCGGCCTGATTCTTCATATTGTCAGTCAACTGAAAAATGTCTTTGATCGACAAATTGCTGGTCAGGTCCTGCAAATCAGTAAAGGCAGCATCTTCAACGCTATCATACAGAACAACCTGTCGTTCAACATATTGAATTACACTGAACATGAAATCAATTTTTTCGTTTTCAGTAGCGATGTTTGCATAACCCTCAAAAAAAGAATCGAGAATTTCAAGGGGATCTTTGCCTGTTTCAAGGCCTTGTTTGCAAAGATGGTATAACAAAGGAACAAGCATTCCTATATTGTTCCCGCTTTGATAAGGCAGGTTGAGAAAAAGGCTGTTATAAATATCAAACTTATTGTTAACCAGTTTCTTGAATGCTTCAATTCTTTTTGATTGGTACATAATTCTTTCTTAGATTCATATGTAAATCCTTCGTTCAGAACCTGATGAACAATAGATTTATTCTGCGAAATTAGTACAAATCAAGCCTTGTATATTGATTCAGTAATCAAACCAGCCGAAGTCAGTGGTAAAAACGATAGCTCACTCCAGGTCAATAACCGGAACAATAATGTTCATTTATATTGGGTTTGTCTTTTGTTCAGGATAATTCTGAAACAGGATTGTTTGTTTCCATCAGATGATGCCGGTGTCTGCGGTATTCAACAATGGGCTTGTCACCCATGATCAGACGCTCATCCATCGAAAATTCGCTTTTAGCCGGAATCTGCGTCACAACAATTCTTTTGTCCTGCCGCAGAATGATGATACTCGATATTTTGCCAATATAATTGAAAAGTTCTTTCAGTAAAGGAATGCGGATCATGCGCTGATAGTAGCGGATATAGATGATTGTGTTTTCTTCGTCAACTGGAACAAATGCGGCAAATGCCCGTATCTTGTCAGTAATGAAGTTCTGCCAGATATTAGGATAATGAAACTGGAGGTGAAATAAGTTTTGATAATCTGTAATTTCGTTGGGTTTGAGAGGAATGGTTTTGCCATCATCTTCTACATTGTTTACATAAAAAGTCAGCAGATCATTTTCAAGGGTCACCACCGGACCATTCACCAGTGTTTTGTTGCCGCGGCCGATGGTTGTGCGGTGGATGAATGGAAGGTGAACCACATCGAGCTGATTCTCAATCGCCCTCGAATAATGGGTGTGCCAGTGATCTTTAAAGCTGGAATATGAAAAATCGCGGAGTTCGGAAAAGAAAAACGGCGCTGCTGTTCTTTTGTCATCGTCACCCCACCATACAAAGATAAATCCGTATTCTTCGCAGGTTTTATATGACTTTACGTTCATCGTTTCAGGAACGATCCTGTTTTTTCCGTTTGCAGGAATCAAGGTTACTTTTCCCGTTTCGTCAAAAATAAAACCATGGAAAGGACATTCAAGCCTGCCATCTTTTATTTTGCCGCATGAAAGTGAAGCTCCGCGATGGCAGCATTTATCGGCAATGCAACATGCTTTTTCGTTTTCATCGCGCCACATCACCATTTTTTCATTGAGGCGTTTCACCTGAACAGGATGATTCCGCTTTAATTCTTTTGACTCAAGAACTACGTACCATTGGTTATAGATCATGCGAATTTGTTTTTATTGATTTGCTCTGACTCTTTTGTGTTTCCCAAGATTTTCAGTAGAAAATTTCAGCCTGAAGAAACATTTACTTCAGTGTTTTCAGAAAATCGGCCAGTTCTGTTTCCTTCTGAGTTCCGATCAAAATCTGCTTACCGTTCTTAAGATAAAGCTGAATTCCTTTGTCGCCGGAAACATTGAATGCTTTCCCTTTCCGGTTGAATCGCATGCCCCATCCTCCGTAATCCCGGATTGGTTTGTAGGTAATCACTTCTTTTTTCTCAATCTCGTCCCAGTTTATTTTGTGGTATTTGAGTTGAAAAGGAAAAAACCTGTATTCGATTCCCCTTTGATCTATTATTGTTGAAAGTCTGGCAAACCTGAAAAGTAAAACAAGGCAAATAAACAACAGGATGGTTAGCACGAAAGTGATGATCAATCCGTTGTCGCTCATAGGGTTATTTCCGAATGGCACTCCCTGAAAAATTTGTCTGTAAATACCAAACCCAAAAATGGAGGTCATAATCAGTCCGATGAAAATCATGCCAACCCAAATCATCGGCTGGTTAAACTTTTGTGTTTCTTTGAATATTGTCATGACGGTGGAATTTATTCAAAATTACGAAAAGTTGTTATCACTGTTGTAAGTAATATGAACATTCCTCCCGGCAAATTTCAAAGTTTGTCCGCACCATTCATAAAAGCGCGTATAGTTAAAAGCGCTCCTTCAAATGATTTTTTACCTACTTTTGCACCCAATTTTTTTACGTAATCATCTCAGGACGTTTAGTTACAGAACCTGAAAGTAAGACAGATTGATTGCATTTTTTAAATAAACGGTAATTGAATACAGTCCGGAAACTATTTGTCACCGGCAAAACTTTAAGATGGCTAAATACAACGAGTACAAACAGTTAAATCTTACCCAGATCGGAGTCGATATCCGTAAATTCTGGGAGGAGAATGATATTTTCAATAAGAGTCTCGAAACACGCAAAAACAGCGAGGCATACGTTTTTTATGAAGGTCCGCCGTCTGCAAATGGTGTTCCGGGTATCCATCACGTGATGGCACGTGCCATCAAGGATATTTTCTGTCGTTACCAGACTTTGAAAGGGAAGCATGTACAGCGCAAAGCCGGTTGGGACACCCACGGTTTGCCTGTCGAGATGGGAGTTGAGAAATCACTGGGTATTACAAAAGACGATATCGGAAAGAAAATCAGCGTGGAAGAATACAACCTCGCCTGCCGCACCGAAGTCATGAAATACAAGGACTTGTGGGACGAACTTACACGTACCATGGGTTATTGGGTCGATCTGGATGATCCGTATATCACGTTTGACAACAAATACATCGAAACCGTCTGGTATCTGCTTTCGAAACTCAACGAAAAAGGACTGCTTTATAAAGGTTACACCATTCAGCCTTATTCACCAGCTGCCGGAACCGGACTCAGCACCCACGAACTCAACCAGCCGGGCTGCTACCGCGACGTGAAAGACACTTCCGCCACCGCTCAGTTTGAAGTGATACAGAATGGTAAAACAAGTTTCATCAAAGTGGATGCACAATTACCGGTGTATATTCTGGCATGGACCACCACACCCTGGACCTTGCCTTCAAATACCGCGCTGGCCGTAGGTCCGAATATCGATTATGTACTTGTAAAAACATTCAATCCATATACCGGCACACCCATTCAGGTTATTCTCGCGAAAAACCTCGTTCATGCATACTTTGATGCCGGCATGCTTGATGGCGATTTTGACGCGTATAAAACCGGTGATAAAAAAATTCCTTATACTTTTCTTGATGAGTTCAAGGGAAAGAAACTTGCAGGGATCAGTTACAAACAGCTCATTCCCTGGATTCGCCCGATGGGTGATGCTTTCAGGGTGATTGAAGGTGATTTTGTTACCACCGTTGACGGAACCGGAATCGTCCATATCGCGCCTACATTTGGTGCCGATGACGACCGTGTTGCCAAACAAACGGGTATCGTTCCCTTGTTACTGATTGATACTGAAGGTTACAGGCGTCCGATGGTAGACCTGCGTGGCCGGTTGTACCTGATCGAAAACCTTGACAACGCGTTTGTGAAGGAATATGTGGATGTGGATATTTACAGGGAATTTTCAGGAAGATTTGTCAAAAATGCGTACGATGAATCACTTACCGACGATTCAGCTACACTTGATGTTGACATCTCAGTGATGCTCAAAAAGGAAAACAAAGCATTCCGTATCGAGAAATTTGTGCACAACTATCCACATTGCTGGCGCACCGACAAACCGGTCCTTTATTATCCGATGGATAGTTGGTTCATTCGCACAACCGCTTACAAGGAGCGCATGCTCGAACTCAATAAAACCATCAACTGGAAACCCAAATCTACCGGTGAGGGACGGTTTGGTAACTGGCTCGAAAATCTGGTTGACTGGAATCTTTCGCGTACCCGTTTCTGGGGTGTGCCACTGCCGATCTGGGTCACCGAAGATAAATCGGAACAGCGTTGTTTTGGCTCAGTGGCTGAGATCAAAGAAGCGGTCGATCGTTCGGTTGAGGCTGGATTCATGCTGACAAATCCTTTCGCTGAATATGTTGCAGGTGACAATAGCGCTGCCAATTACGGAACCTTCGATCTGCACCGGCCATTTGCCGACAATATTGTACTCGTTTCGCCATCAGGAAATAAAATGTTCCGTGAGCCTGATCTCATCGACGTTTGGTTCGATTCGGGAGCCATGCCTTATGCGCAGATGCATTATCCTTTTGAGAACAAAGAGGAATTTGAAGAGAATTTCCCCGCTGACTTTATTGCCGAAGGCGTTGATCAGACACGCGGCTGGTTTTTCACATTACACGCCATTGCTGTGATGTTATTCGATAGCGTCGCTTATAAAACAGTGGTATCGAATGGTTTGGTGCTCGATAAGAGTGGTAATAAAATGTCGAAACGACTGGGCAATGCGGTTGATCCTTTCGAGACAATTGAAAAATATGGCCCTGATGCCACCCGCTGGTATATGATCACCAATGCGCAGCCCTGGGACAATCTGAAATTTGATCTGAACGGACTGGATGAGGTACGCCGCAAATTCTTCGGAACCCTGCACAACACCTACGCTTTCTTTGCCTTATATGCCAATATTGATGGATTCACTTATGCTGAAGCGGAGATTCCGCTGAATGAGCGTCCTGAAATAGATCGTTGGATTCTCTCAGAACTGAATTCTTTGATTTTATTGGTAGATGAATCGTACCAGACCTACGAGCCAACCAAAGCAGGACGTGCGATACAACTGTTTGTTGATGAACATTTAAGTAATTGGTATGTGCGTCTTTCGCGCCGCCGTTTCTGGAAAGGGCAATACACCTCCGATAAAATTTCGGCCTATCAGACACTCTATACCTGTCTTGAAACCGTTGCCCGCCTGTCATCGCCCATCGCGCCATTCTTCAGCGAACGACTGTTTATCGATCTGAACACAGCAACCGGTAAAAGTGCATTTGAATCGGTGCACCTCAGCTATTTCCCTGAAGCAGACACTGCTTTTATCGACAAGGATCTGGAAGAACGTATGCAGATGGCGCAACAGATTTCGTCGATGGTGCTTTCGCTGCGTAAGAAAACAAATATGCGTGTGCGTCAGCCACTCAATAAAATAATGATTCCCGTCACCGGAATCCAGATGCAGCAGCAACTGAAAGAAGTTGAGAACCTCATCCTTTCGGAAGTGAATGTGAAAAGTGTTGATTATCTGGCAGAAGATGCCAATATTCTGGTGAAGAAAATCAAACCAAACTTCAAAACACTCGGACCACGTTATGGCAAACTGATGAAACAGATTGCGATACTCTTTGCCGGATTCGGACAGCAGGAAATTCATGAGATTGAACTATCAGGTGGAAAATCGGTGATGATTGGTGATGAAAAGGTTGATCTTACACTGGAGGATGTTGAAATCATGACGGAAGATATTCCGGGCTGGACGGTTGCTTCACAGGACAAACTTACTGTTGCCCTGGATATGACACTTACCCCCACACTAGTGCAGGAAGGTCTGGCCCGTGAGGTGGTAAACCGTGTTCAGAATATGCGAAAAGACGCAGGTTTTGAGGTCACAGATCATATCATTTTGCAGATAGAATCTTCTGCTGATCTTGATGCTGCATTGTATAATTATTCTGATTATATTTGCTCCGAAACATTGGCTCAACTCGAAATTGTGAAGCAGTTGGATGGTACGGAAGTGACTGATAATGAAATCACAGATACGATAAAAGCGCGATTACTGATTAGAAAACGTTAAACAGAAGCAAATTAATAAAAAGTTAACGTCATTTATTGAAAAATTGATATATATTTATACCGGATTCATGCATTGAATCATTGTTGGAACTTAAATTTTAAAGCTATGAAAGAGCAAGAAAAAACACAGCATACCGAAACAAAAAAGAACCGGTATTCTGACGAGGAGCTGGAAGAATTCAGAGCAATTATCCTGAGGAAACTGGAAAATGCGAAAGCTGATTTAAAGATTCTGTCCGAAGCACTTTCAAATACACATGACAATGGTACCGACGACACTTCACCTACATTTAAAGTGTTGGAAGAAGGATATCAGGTGCTGTCGAAAGAAGAAAATGGTAAACTGGCAGCACGTCAGCAGAAATTCATCATCAACCTTGAGAACGCTTTAATTCGTATCGAGAATAAATCATACGGAATCTGTCGCGTTACCGGCAAACTGATTGCAAAAGAACGTCTGCGTATTGTGCCCCATGCTACATTGAGTATGGAAGCCAAAATAAATCAAAAAGAAGCATAATTGATTTTCAAGATCATCAATACATTGATTTAAACATCATCTCCGGGAATTTCTCCCGGGGGTGATTTCATTTTAATACAATAGCAAAAGAATTTGAAACGCCCTTTAATCATCGTATTTATCATTTTACTGCTCGATCAGGCATTAAAATTTTATATCAAAACCCACATGACCATCGGCGAAGAGATCGCAGTAGCCGGGAGTTGGTTCATTATTCATTTTACCGAAAATAATGGAATGGCTTTCGGAATGCAGTTTGCCGGTGAATGGGGAAAACTGGCGCTGAGCGTCTTCCGTATTCTTGCTTCTATTGCCATGGTCGTTTATCTTGTGATACTGACCCGCAAAAAAACCGCATTCGGACCTGTATTCGCTATTTCACTTGTGCTTGCCGGTGCGCTTGGCAACATTTTCGACAGCGCTTTTTATGGTATGATATTCAGCAACAGCACATACCACACGGTGGCCACTTTCATGCCCGAAGCCGGTGGTTATGCCAGTTTTTTGCACGGTAAGGTGGTCGATATGTTCTATTTTCCTTTGCTGATTATCGATCAGGCAACAGCTCCAACCTGGATACCAGCCTTTCTGTTCGGACTCGATGGCTATTTTATTTTCTTCCGCCCTGTTTTCAATATCGCTGATGCAGCCATCACCAGCGGTGTACTCTGGCTGTTGCTCTTTGAAAGGAAATTCCTGAAAGGAATGTAAAAAAAAGGGTGACTGGTGACTAGTAACCAGTAACTGGCAACAAGCAACCACCCTACTCACCTTTTTTTACAAATCTGCATTTTTTGACGCTGACATTCAAGTCAATTCTTTATATTTGCATCCAAATTGATTTTCAAACATTATATCAATAACCCATGAACAAAACGAACAACGGACGTATCGCTCAAATCATCGGGCCTGTTATCGACGTAGCCTTCGATCAGGAGTCTGACCTTCCAAACCTGCTTGATGCACTTGAGATCACCCGCGACAATGGTGAAATTATTATCATTGAAGCACAACAGGCTATCGGAGAAAACACCATCCGCGCCATCGCAATGGATTCAACTGACGGTCTCCGCCGCGGAATGGCAGTGAAGCCTCTTGGAGCGCCTATTTCGATGCCTACCGGCGATAAAATCAAAGGCCGTTTGTTTAATGTCATCGGAAAACCGATTGACGGATTGGGCGAAATAGATACCAAAACATCCTACAGTATTCACCGTGATCCTCCGAAATTCGAAAATCTTACCACCACAAAAGAGGTGCTTTTCACTGGCATCAAAGTAATCGATTTGATTGAACCTTATTCAAAAGGTGGTAAAATCGGTTTGTTTGGTGGTGCCGGTGTCGGCAAAACCGTTATCATCATGGAGCTGATCAACAATATTGCGAAAACATACGCCGGTATGTCGGTATTTGCCGGTGTGGGTGAACGTACACGTGAAGGAAACGACCTGTTACGCGAAATGATTGAGTCAGGAGTTATTAAATATGGTAAAGAGTTTTCCGAAAGTCTGGAAAAAGGCGGTTGGGATTTATCCAAAGTCGATCTCAAGAGTCTGGAAGAATCACAGGCAACGCTCGTATTCGGACAGATGAACGAACCTCCCGGAGCCCGCGCCCGTGTTGCATTGAGTGGTTTGACCCTTGCCGAATATTTCCGTGATGGCGATGAAGAGACAGGCGGAAAAGATATTCTATTCTTTATCGATAACATCTTCCGTTTCACACAGGCTGGTTCCGAAGTTTCTGCTTTGTTGGGCCGTATGCCTTCTGCCGTAGGTTACCAGCCAACACTGGCCACAGAAATGGGAATCATGCAGGAACGTATCACCTCAACCAAACGCGGATCGATCACCTCTGTTCAGGCTGTATATGTGCCTGCCGATGACTTGACTGACCCGGCTCCTGCCACTACATTTGCCCACCTTGATGCTACCACGGTATTGAACCGTAAAATTGCTGAGCTTGGTATTTATCCTGCTGTTGATCCGCTGGATTCTACCTCACGTATTTTAAGTCCGGATGTTGTTGGTCAGGCACATTATGACACTGCCCAACGTGTAAAATATATTCTGCAGAGATACAAAGAGTTACAGGATATCATTGCTATCCTGGGTATGGACGAGCTATCGGAAGAGGATAAACTGATCGTACACCGTGCCCGTCGTGTGCAGCGTTTCCTATCACAACCTTTCCACGTGGCTGAGCAGTTTACCGGCATTCCAGGTACCATCGTATCAATTGAAGATACCATCAAGGGTTTCAATATGATCATGGACGGCGAAGTAGATATGTATCCTGAATCATCATTCAATCTGGTTGGAACCATCGAAGAAGCCATCGAAAAAGGCAAGAAAATTCTGGCTGAAAGTAATTATTAATCCATAACCCCACTTGTTATGTTACTCGAAATCATTACTCCTGACAAAACCATTTACAGCGGCGAAGTGCAATTGGTACAATTGCCCGGTCTGGATGGATTGTTCGAAATACTGAACAACCACGCGCCCATGATCGCTGCCCTTGGCAAAGGAAAAATCAAGATTCAGGAGAGTGACAAGAAAAACCAGTTTTTTGATATCGATGGCGGCGTGCTGGAAGTATTGCACAACAAGGTGTTGGTGCTAGCTGAATAATAAATAATACGACCTAAAATATGAAACCCGGCTTGTGAAAACAGGCCGGGTTTTTTTTTGGTCCGCTTACCTTTCCTTAATCCCAACTCTGTATTTTATGTGTTTTTTTGGATTCTATTCCCTTGGCTGGGGGAATTTTTTGTTTCTTCATGCAGGGTAATTGGGTAAAAAATAATATTTACCCTAATTCTATGTCGATTTATTTAATATTTACCCTATTTTTGTGTATATAATTACAAATATTTATCCTAATTTTGTACTATGTTCAATAGAGAAATCGTTAAGGAATTAGTCAGATGGGTCAACAAACAAAACCGTAAACCGCTGGTAATAAGGGGTGCGAGGCAGGTTGGAAAAACAACGGTGATCAATCAGTTTGCTGGGAATTTTAACCAATATCTGTATTTAAATCTGGAGCTTCCCGCTGATCGCAAACCATTTCAAAATTTTACGGACATACAAACACTGGTTCAATCAATCTTCTTTATAAAAGATTTGAAATATTCTGAAAGAGCAACAACCCTGATTTTTATTGACGAGATACAAGAAGTGCCAGAAGCCTTAAACACATTGCGCTATTTTTATGAGCAAATGCCTGAAATAGCAGTAGTTGCGGCTGGTTCTTTGTTGGAAACAATTTTTAATAACAAAGTAAGTTTTCCTGTTGGAAGAGTAGAATATTTAGTTGTCAGACCGGTTTCTTTTGTTGAATTTTTAAATGCATTAGGTGAAATCGCTGCACTTGAACAAATGAGTCAGTTTCCTCTACAATCTTTTGCGCACGATAAACTATTAAAACTATTTCATACATATGCACTTATTGGAGGCATGCCAGAAATTATCAGTGAATATTCGGCAACCAACGACCTCACTTCTTTGGCTCCAATCTATAATTCTTTGATCGCTTCTTATATAGATGATGTCGAAAAATACGCTAATAATAACACTCAGGTTCAGGTAATCAGACATCTTATAAAATCAAGTTGGGCCGAAGCAGGCAAGCGTATTAAATTTCAGGGTTTTGGAAAATCTGCTTATGGTTCAAGAGAAATCGGTGAATCACTCCGTACTTTGGAGAAAACATTGCTTTTGAATTTAGTTTACCCAACTACCGGAACAAGGCTTCCCATCATACCCGAACTACAGAAATCTCCTCGTTTACACCTATTGGATACGGGTTTAATAAATTTCTCTGTTGGGATACAAAAAGAAATCATTGGTACAAATGACCTCAACACTGTGTATAATGGAACAGTCATTGAACATCTTGTTGGACAAGAATTATTGGCATATAATTATCAGATATTGACTGCGTTGAGTTTTTGGGTCAGAGAAAAAGCAACATCCACCGCTGAAGTTGATTATGTATATGTGTATAACGGAGTTTTGGTTCCTATTGAAGTTAAATCTGGAACCAGTGGAAAATTGAAATCATTACATCTGTTTATGGACGAGTCACCTTCTTCTTATGCGATCCGTTTTTACGCCGGTCAGGTGTTGATCACGGACGCGGTTACGCCAAAAGGGAAACATTTTCAATTATTAAGTCTACCCTATTTTATGGTTTCTCAACTTGATAATTATCTGGCCTGGTTGATTAAAATATCATAGTTTTTCGATTCATTATGGGACAAAACCTGACTTAATAAGCAGACCGGCTTTTTTATTTGGTTTAATTGAATTCAAATACCTGGAATCCGAAACATACATATTATTTGACCTTTTTGGATTCTGTTCCAAATAATTGCTGCTTTTGGTTTAAAATGGAATATGAAATCGAAAATAAAAGTGCCTGGTCAGTTTATCGACGCCTATCCAACAAGCAGCTTCAGTGTAATAAACCCGGAAAATTTTGATTTATTTTTGATTAGAGAGATTATCCTCTCGTTTGCCTGGATTTATCAAGTGGTATGCCTTGCGGTTGGCTTGCTATTAGGCGGGGTATGCTCCTACCTTCTTGATTTTGTTTAATTCAGTTTGTTTACCTAAGCTCGCGCTCGCTTGTAGCGAGTGCGGTAGCACCTTTTCATCACAAACTTAACAATTTTGCCCCTAACAAGGATGGTTTTTCGGTATGATTTGTTGCCGAATTGAATGTATGTTTCTGTCAATGCACGCGCTACAAGCGCGCGCGAGCAAAGGATCGCTTCGCTCAGTTGTAATCACAAGTGTTCGAAATTTCGCCGAGCGGTTTTGTATTTATCGTTTTTTTTATGTTTTGAGTCAACTCTTCAGCATATTTATTGCGAAGTTTAAAGAAGTTCTTAATAATATCCTCTGATTTAATCATTATTAAAAAGCGCTTTTCTTTAAATACCACGAAAAATAGAAAATCTATGAGTATTACCT
>CAJBPB010000330.1 GCA_903957365.1 uncultured Bacteroidota bacterium | reverse complement strand
TATAAGGATCTTTGCCCGTATAGATGATGGCAATCATATACACCACAAGTGTTATAAGCACCAAAGGAGTAAATACTTTTGCAATTACAGGAGAAACTTTGTTGACCAGATGAGGATTTGTCCGGACAAGGAAAGTCCCTATTATTGGTGAAGCTGAAAGCCCCCAAATCCCTACGTTTTGAAAGTAAAACTCTTCAATACTTAGATCAATAAGTTCAAATAATCCAAGTGTAATACCTGTCAATAATGCTCCTGCAATGATAATAATTGTTGTCATCACCACAAGATCACCATTATAACGAAGAAATTCTAAACGTTTTTGGTAATTATTGAGTTTGTCGCCTATAAACGTAAAACCTAAAACTGCCCATAAAAACAACGGAAGATGAATACAAGCCAGAATCAGCGTGTCGCTGTTGATGTCTTCGGGAAGCAGGTTGATATAGAGCGCTGAAATAAGAAAAGCTGCTGATACACTGAGAATTCTATTCTTATTTAATTTCTGTTTCCATGCGAAATATGTCGTGAGAAAAGGAAAAACAACAAAAGCGAGATTTCGTGGATAGAAGAAATCGGGGTCAATCCCAAAAAAATCAGGAATTTTTGCCACCAATCCCGCAGCCAAAGCAACGACAATAACTAACCATAATTCATTATTTATACCCCAGGAAATTTCTTCGTTTTCGAAATTTAGCCGGGCATCCCATATCTGAGCAGTTGTATTATCCTGAATTTCAGGATAAATAAGATTGAACTCTCTTTTGAAAGTTGTTTTGTTTTCCTGATACAATTTTTCAAGTTGCCGGGGATCATCTATACAATTTATGATTTCTTCCTTCATCGGAATAATTTCCTTACAGGATTGAGATTCGGTTTCTGTTTTCATATTTGATATTATTAAAAAATTCTTTGCGTTTTGAAGTAATTTGATAAAAAACTCAGCCTGACTTTTTAATTAGTTTTTCAAGTGCAATCAGATGTTCGGTAAATGCTTTTTTACCTTCCTCCGATGAAGCGTATGATGTGTTTGGCTTTTTGCCGACAAACTGTTTTCTGATCTGAATATATTCCAATTTTTCCAATGCATTGATATGACTGGCCAGATTGCCATCGGTGATTTGTAATTGTTCTTTGAGTGTTCCAAAGTCAACAAAGTCGTTTACCATCAGGATCGACATGATACCCAACCGCACCCTGCTTTCAAATGATTTGTTTAAATCTGCAATGAAATTTTTCACTTTTCGTATTTATAGTACATGACCATTCCATAAACAATATGAAGAATCCCAAATCCGAGTGTCCAGAAAAGGAGACTATATTCAATAAATACACTGGCAATCAATCCGATGATGATTTCAATAACTCCGAGGGCACGAATATCGTTCAATGTGTATTTACTGGCGTTTAAAAGAGCCAGACCATAGAATATTAATGTCGCAGGGGCAATAAAAGCGATATGTCCATGGTAAAGAAGTATCATGCAATATAATCCTCCTGCAACAAGCGGAATGGCCATATTAACCAAAAGACGTCTGGCGGTTGCATCCCAGACAGATTGTCCCTTTTTCCTGGCTTTTTTTATCGTCAACAAAGTGGCTGCTAATAGCGAAACAATCAGGACAATAGCAATATCAGCTAAAAAAAATGCATAAAAAGCAGGATTGGGTTCACCGTTGTCTTTCACTGCAAACTTATAATATCCAGGCTCATCCGGGGAAATCCCAAGGTATAAGTATGCTGCGGCGATTCCTGCAATTGCAGCAATCCCTGCAATCACTCCTGAAAAACCGCTCAATGATAAAAAACGGGATGAACGTTCCATTAAGGACCGGATTTCCAGAAGTGTTTCCAACTGTTCCTTTTGCTTATTCATTATTTTGATTTTAAAAGTACTTTGTGCTGCAAAGTTAAATTAAAATATTCCTTTCATGTGACTTTTTTTGATTTTTTTTTTGAAGCTCAGAATTTCATTTCAGATTTAAGTCGTGTCACAAATTTTTCGTGAAGCAACTAATTGTATATCTTATATTTAAGCATAGTATTAGTTTGGGATTGGACTAAACCAGAAATCAGAACAGAATATATTTCCGGATATAAAACTGCATAATACTCAAAAATACCATGATTAACAGCGATCACTAATAGGGAATAATGCACCCAATAAAGCATGCAAATTAATGTCTTAAAGATTATTTGAATTGAAGGAATTTCAAAATAAATCTAAATAAGTCAAAGTCTGGAATCAGACATAAATTTGTTTGTCATATCCACCCAAAAATCCTACTTTTGCAGTCCTTTACTGGCTTCGTAGTTCAATGGATAGAATATCAGATTCCGGTTCTGAGGGTTGGGGGTTCGAATCCCCCCGAGGTCACTGCTGAACATAATAACCAATTGTAATTTAATAACTTACAATTGGTTTTTTCTTTTTACATAAGAAACAGCAGAACAGGTTCTAATCGATAACAATACAATTTTTGAGATTTTTATCTTCTTAGTTTACGAATATAGAAACCACTTACAAAAGTATAATTTATGGAATGAAGAAGATATTGAGAAATTTAGTAGCATTTACTATAAAACAAGAGAACAAACAGACAAAGATTTAGG
>CAJBPB010000329.1 GCA_903957365.1 uncultured Bacteroidota bacterium | reverse complement strand
GTGATTTGGCAATTCGTATAAATGAGTGCCTGAGCCATCCAATACAAGTAATCCAGCATTATTGGCAATAAAAACGAGTCCCTTTTCACTAATACTGATGTCCCAGTTTTGATTTTCGCCGCCATAATCGCTTTTTTTAAAACTATTAATGCTGACATGACTTTCAGCAAATAGAAATCTCAGTGGCACACAAAGTAAGATACAAATCAATAAAAAAATACTAACTGACTTTTGAAGATGATATTTGTAAAAAATTGTCATTCTGTAAAAACAAATAATTAAAAAGATACCGCTGAATGAATAATCAGGTAAAAATAGCCAAAAACCTTGTTACAATTTATAACACTGCCTTATGATTCCAACAAAATTATAAGCAAAGGTTAAAAGCCTGTAAAGAAATTCGTAAGGAGGTTAGACGATTGCATATTTTCTTCTAAATTTGCTCCTTTCAATCCTTACTGATACGATATGGTTTTTAGCAGTAGTTTGTTTTTAGTCTTTTTTCTCCCGGCATTTCTACTTACTTATTATTTGGTTCCCAATAAGTTAAAGAATATTGTAATTCTAGTTTTCAGTATTTTCTTCTACAGCTGGGGTGCGCCGCGCTTCATATTTGTAATTCTGGGCACAACTTTCCTCGATTTTCACCTGGTTAAATGGATGTCAAACACCAAAAGCTTACTTCATCGCCGGATGATGCTTACCTTATCGGTGTCGGTAAACCTTGGATTGTTATTTTATTTTAAATACTCGAATTTCTTTGTTGAGAATGTAAATGCGGTATTATCAGTTTTTGGCGGATCGAATATCACCTGGACAAAACTTGTTCTGCCAATCGGGATTTCATTTTATACTTTTGAAACCATAACTTATGTGGTCGATGTTTATCGCAGGATTCACAAGCCTCTTCATAATTTCTGGGATTATCAGCTCTACATCATTCTATTCCCTAAACTCATCGCAGGCCCGATAATCCGTTATCATGAGCTCGCAGATCAGATTACTGACCGTTCGAAAAATGACACGATTGACAATAAACTAACCGGCTTCTTCCGTTTCGCAGTCGGGCTTGGTATGAAAGTAATGATTGCCAATCCATTGGGAGCCTATGCAGATCTGGTTTTTGCCGGTGACGCCAGTTCCACCTCCACTTTCACTTTATGGATGGGGATTCTGGCCTATACATTTCAGATTTATTACGACTTTGCCGGTTATTCGGCTATGGCTATCGGCTTATCGCGTATGATTGGTTTCGACATCATCGAAAATTTCAACAACCCATATATTTCGCAAAATATTTCCGAATTCTGGCGCCGATGGCATATCAGTCTGGGCCGCTGGATGCGCAATTATCTTTATATTCCTCTTGGAGGTAACAAGGTGAGTGTCGGACGATTATATTTTAATCTATGGTTTGTTTTTCTTGTTTCCGGACTATGGCATGGTGCAGCCTGGAATTTTGTTGTCTGGGGCGCTTTTCATGGTACATTTTTAGTAGCTGACCGGCTTTTTCTTATCAAATTTTACAGTATTATCGGTAAATTCCCAAGCGTTGCAATCACATTTGTTATTACGATGATAGGATGGGTACTATTCCGCGCCGACACGATGCCGCATGCCTTGAATTATATCAATGGACTGTTTGCTTTCCGTGGTGGAGAAAACATTTATGTAACACAACAAGTGTGGGTTATGCTGGCAATCGCTGCGGTTTTCGCATTTATGGCATATTTTGTTAAAAATGAGCCCTGGCAAAACAAGATTTTGGGTAAAGAACAAAAAATCGGCACGCTTGTTTTAATGACTTTCGGTGCCATCTCCTTATTTATCCTGAGTTTGAGTTCAATTACAGCCTCAGGTTTTAACCCATTCATCTATTTCAGATTTTGATGAAAAAGCGGGTTTTAAATACATTACTGACTTTGATGTTTATTGCCATGTTGCTTCCCGCAATACAGCAATTCAGTAACTTTCCACGTATAAAATCACTCAAAGGAGCAATCACCATTCCTAAAAAGCCAAAACTTAGTCTGCAAGGGTATTTTGATGCATCATTGCAGGATAGCATGGATACCTATGTCGAAAATACCATCGGTTTTCGACCAATTCTGGTTCGCCTTCATAACCAGATTCAATATTCGCTTTTCGACACAGTGAATGCCCAGGGTGTAATTTTTGGAGAAAACGGTTACCTTTTCGAACTTAATTATATCAAGGCATTTTACGGATTGAATTTCGTTGGTTTTGATAAAATCAACACCGATATAATAGAAACCCGCTTTGTAAATGACTGGTTATTGAGGCAGGAAAAACATCTGATCGTAGTGCTTGCTCCCGGCAAAGGAACATTTTTTAAGGATCAGATTCCTGATTCATATAAACCTGATTCAATACATATTACCAATAATAAAGTGTATATTGATTCGCTTTCAAAATACCAGATACCAATTATTGACGGTAATTCTTATTTTGAAAAAATTAAAGACACAAGTCAATTTGCTCTTTTTCCAAAAAGTGGAATCCATTGGAGTTATTACGGTATGGGACTTATTTTTGATAGTCTCCTCCAAAAAATGGAAATCGATGGAGGTAAAAAATTCATTGATTTTGGCATGAAAAATATTGAAGTCAGTAAAAAACTACGGTCACCCGATCAGGATCTCTGGGAAGGAATGAATGTTTTCGCTCAGCCAAGCGATTATGCAATGCCATATCCAAAGTTTTACTTCGAAAACCCTGTAAAGGAGAATATGCCGAAGGTAATTGTGGTTGCAGACAGTTATTACTGGCAATGGTTTGGTAGCGGCTATGCAACCCGATCATTTCATTCGCACGACTTTTGGTATTACAACACGCAGATTTATCCGGGAAATGGTGGTGAAGCAATCCAACGGCATAATGTAGATATCATTTCAAGGGTGATGGAAACAGATTTTGTGATTTTACTTCAGACGGATGCGAATATGGATCGTTACAGTTTTGGATTTATCCATGATTTATATCTAGCCATTCAAAAACTTGATGCCATGTCTACCGAGGATCTGCTGGCTATTGAAAAAATTATTGCAGGAATCAAAGCGAGTCCCGATTATATGAAAACCATCGAAAAGAAGGCAGCGCAACGTCATATTTCAGTTGAGGAAATGTTACGTGGTGATGCCATGTGGGTATTTCAGAATAAAAAGAAATCTATACCAGATAAAAACAAAAAGTAAGGAGAGATCACCTCCGACAATAATCACTTTTGTTAAATATTCAATTATTCAGGTTTCGGATCATAAACGCCAACGTGAATCGTTTGTGGAAAATGAATACTATCACGTTTTATAAAGGCAGAATCGAGAAACCTGAAAACACTGATCTTTTGATCTTTTATGGCACCATCCTGTATATAAATGATTCGTCTATTCGGGTGAGCAGCGATAACCTGTTTCGTATTCGGAAGACCCCATACCCTGTATAAATCATTCTCTTTCATCACATTATAATAATTCACATGATCTTGAAAGATTTCCTGATTATAATAATAATTAAACTGAAAATCTGACCATACAGGATAAATCAAAATGATACTATTTTCATTTTCAGCACTTTTCACGAAATCAACCGATTTACTCACCTCACGATAACCGAAATGATTCGGCAAAATCCGAATATACACGAACATAAAAGTCACGACGGTCAACACAATTAATGGTTCTAAATACTTGTTTCCCTGAAAGAGAAAATTGATGAACGCACCAATGAATAAATATAACCCGATAGAAGTGAAAAGAATATAACGACTGTTAAACATAGGTGTTTTTGAAGATGCAAAAAACATAATGCTATAAGGTACAAACCACCACAGAAACAAAACCAAAACGCTGATGTTAAAGCTCTTCCATTTTTTACGTATGACCAAAATGATTGTAAAAAGAATGCCAACCGCAATAACAATGACCACCATCCAGAATACCACTTTATGGTTAAGGAAGAAATACAACTGATTAAGATAATCGAATGGTCTGGGTGGATTTAACCAGGTTCCACGGGTCGATTTTGCAAATTGTTTTATCAGTACCGGTATCATCGGTGTAAATCCGAGAAAAGTCGCGAACGGAGGAATCATAAATCTAAAGAGCATTTTCAGATTACGTGTATAAAGAAAACTGGAGATTACCTGCGAGAAAATAACAAACCATCCAAAATAATGTGAATAAATCAATAAAAGATTTGAAATTATCAGTCCGGCCAATGCTTTCCGATCTTTCAGATTATCAGCATATCGCAGGTAAAAGTAAAGTGAAGCAGCAGTTTCCAAAGAAACCAATGAATAGGTTCGCGTCTCAAGACCATGAAAGAAATGATAGGTTGAAAACAGGAATAAACCAGAAGCTGCAAAACCCGCCCAGAAACCAATAAACCGCTTGCCAGCAAAATAGATAAATAATACTGTGAACGAGTTAAAAATCAAAGGCAAAAAACGTACAGAAAATGATCCGATGCCAAATAATTCAATCCAGAAATGTATCAGAAGCATGAATAATGGTGGAGTAGGTTCCCCGGAAGTAGAAATATTAATAATTTCAGCAACACTTTTCTGGGCATTAAAAACAGAGTAAGGTTCATCTAAACAAATATCACGATAATCCATATAAAATAGCTTCCATACAAAAGCCACCAAAACAAATAAAATTGGAATGTACAAATTAAGAATTCTGCTGTCTTTTTCAATTTTCATCTTCGGAAATAAATAATTAATGGAAATGTATAGTACTGAATTTAAACAACTTATTTAACAATTTGTTGAATTTTTCAGTTGTTATAACTTTAACAACAAAGTTAGAAAAATTGAGGTGATATTCTTTTAATATTTCTTTCAGTAACAAAAATTCTTACTTAACAAACACCTCCTCCTTTTTTTTAACTTTGCCACAATTTGTATTAAAATAATCATTGGAGAATAAAGATTACAATCTGGATTTCAAATGTAATCGAGCCATCTCCTGCACTGATCATAAAGTAAAATGTCACAACAACTGTCAATCCTCATTCCTGCATACAACGAAGCCAATTCGATCATACGAATTCTGCAAAAGGTAGCTGCAGTCAAGTTCATTCAGGATATTCACAAAGAGATCATTGTTATAAATGATTGTTCGACTGACAACACACAACAAATTGTGAATGAGTATATTGCATTAAATCCACAACTTAATATACGATTACATTCCCAACAAAAAAACAAAGGAAAAGGTGCAGCAATTCACAAAGGAATTGAGCTGGCAACCGGTGATTTTGTGATTGTACAGGATGCCGATCTTGAATATGATCCTGAGGATTTCAACATTTTATTGAAACCCATGCTGGATGGATTTGCTGATGTAGTGTACGGTTCACGATTTGCAGGAGGAAATCCACATCGAATTCTTTTTTTCTGGCACACTCTGGGGAATAAATTCCTGACTTTTCTGTCAAATATGTTTACCAATCTGAACCTCACTGACATGGAAACATGCTATAAATTGTTCAGATCAGATGTAATAAAAAAACTATATCTAAAAGAAAAACGTTTTGGCTTTGAGCCGGAAGTAACTGCTAAAATGTCGCGTGTTAAGGGAATCAGAATTTATGAAGTGGGCATTTCATATTATGGCCGAACCTATGATGAGGGAAAAAAGATCAAAGCTTCTGATGGTTTCCGGGCAATCTGGTGCATCTTGAAATATAATCTATTTTAAAAAATTATCTCTAAAAAAAAGGCAAATCATTAGGAATTAGGATTAGTCATTTAATATCATCAGGTTCAATTAATTCCACGACAAAATCATCAACATAGACAGGATATTTTCCCTTTAACCAGAATACTGTTCTAAAAAGATCTTCTGGACGTCTTACTTCTGGGACCAGATAAAAAACTTCAACATCATTCCATTGATTCACATTAAGTTGTTCATTTAAATAGTTGTGAGCAAAATAATTATAGGGATAACCCTTATTCATAAAGGTCGCTGTTAGGGAAAGTGGATTTTCTTCGGCAGAATGAGATATGAAAACACGGGCGTAAATCCTGATAATGCCATAATTTTTAATATTTAAATCCTCATATTTTAATTCAAAATAAGGAGAATATTGGATGTCCTTGTTTAACATTGCTACCTTTCCATTTGAAACTATCGCAGCATTGCTGTCAGGTATAGTCCCATCATCAAAAGTCATATTAGCCAACCTTCTGGTTTTGAATTTTATACCGGATTGTAAAATTTGCTCAGGCGTTAGGTTGCGATCAATCAATAATTTACCAAAGTCTTCAGGATTGACCTTTGTTTTCAAAAAAACAGACTGATAATATTCCTTAGTCATACGTGAAGTATGTATAATTCCATTTAAAAATTGCCAACTCTGAAACAGATTCAGTGATATCAGTCCTGCAAGAACAGAGATTAAAAGAAATCTTTTCCAATATTTCTGATCCATAAAGTACTCAATGAATGAACCCAATGGGATTGCCAGAAAAACATACATTGGTATAACTGCACGCTGACTGAAACAGTCGGCATACCACCAGCACGACCAACTTGCAATCATGTAAAAAGACAAAATAAAAAACACTAAAATACTATAAAACTGTTTCTTATGCGTTTTAAACATCATAATAAAGCCTAACAAAGCCAGTAACATAATTGGTGTATAAAGCAACCAACCTTTCCGGAAACTGAATAAAACTTCCTTTAAATATGGGTGGAACAACTCCAGGCCTTCTCCGGCATTCCCTCCATAACTGTTAAACAGGAATTTCCCTGTCATCACTTTATAATAGACTAACTGCAAAGCTCCAAAAAAACCGATTATTATTGTAACAAGCACTACATCTTTCCAGTGAGTCTTGAATAATTCAAATTTTTCTTTTATGCCTGACCAGCTTTGAACCTGCCATAATAAAGGAATGATTATAAGTAAAATCTCAGTTGAACGACTCAGAGCAGTAAGTCCAAGACTTATTCCTAATCCTGAAGCATATTTATAGGAAGGTTTTTCGTGCCAACGAATTGTAAACCACAAAACAAGTGAAAACGTAAAAAAAAGATAGTTATGCGACATGAGTCCCTGTCCATGCCAAACTGTGTGAACAAGAAAATTAGTTCCAAAAACGATTGAAATCAGAAGTATTGATACTGTGACTGGTTTAAAAAAGCGTAGCATCGATTTCCTGAAATAAATCAATCCAAGCAGCGTATAGATGAAACTTCCATAAAGCAAACTAAGTTGATAGGGCATTGAGAAACCATCAGGAACACCAAAACCCAATAAGGCAAATAAATGACCAATTGCAAACCAGGGTAGATATAAAAAAGCCATACCCATCGGATATTTCATCACCCAATCTCCACCCGGCATTGGTAGCGCCTGATAAAATGTAGATGTGGAATTGTATTTTGTGATAATATTTTCGGCAACAGCAACATCTTTAAGTCCTAAATCATTGTAAATGAAGGTAAAAGGCAAATATAAATAATACCCAAAAATATCCCAGGAAAGCACATTGTGTGGAATATGAGAAAAAAGAGACAACGCCAATATCAGCATTGTAAACATCAAGAAGTAAAACGAGATATCTTTTTTTTTCATTAGTGAATGCTGTCTTTTACAATTTAAAAATCAACGATTGTCTGTACCAATTTATAAAGCTGTTTTGGAGATAAATATCAGACAAAATAAAGAAGGCAAATTAAAAACCTCACTATTGGGGATTGATTTCACCAGAGACCAATTGGTTAATTTATTATTATTCAATATTTTAGCTTTTTAGATTTCGTTTATTGTAAAAGAAATACAAATACGAACTAAAAACAAGGCTGGTAATAATTTGAATAAAAACAGGAGTTGAAATTAATTCTGAATTGAGATATGCCATTTTTATAAAACTGAACTTCAAAATATAATACAGTATTTTACTCAGCAGAATACTGATCAATATTGATGGGAATAATAATTTGATCTGCTTCATGAATGCAAAAAACAACAAAACATTCAATGATAGTTCTATCGACATAAGGATCATTTTCGGGAACTCAGGATGACTGGAAATCAAAAAAGAAAATGCGGGCATTGTAAAAGCCAGTATCAACGCATTCGTTTTATTCGTGTGAACCAGTGCAAAAATCAGCATTAGCCGCATGGGTTCAATTAAATAAACAGGTAAACTGATCAAGTGGGAAATGGTCGGAACCAAATAAATAAACGACAAAGCACCTATATCTAACAGAAAACTTGATAATGCAGTTCTCCGGAATAATTGAATTGATAATGCCTTCATAATAAAATCTATTGCTTGATTATTTTAATACTCTTATTACTTCCCTGATTGCCTAATTGAATTATATACATGCCATTTTTAAGTGGCGTCAGGTCAATTCGATTCTGGGACAGATTCTCGAGTTTGCCGCTGAGTAATACTTTTCCCTCCAGATCAGTTAAGGAATAATCTAAATTTTTTGATTCAGAATTGATAATATTGATAAAGTCAGTAGTTGGATTAGGGAAAATCTTCACTTTAACCTGATTGTTTATTTGCTCCAAACCGGTTCCAATATCATGGGCTCTGAATAATTCGATACCCTCTCCTGTTCCTAGGTTTCTGGTATATTGTTTATTGATGGAATCATTCCAATGTTCATGGACGCCCAATGAGGCAAACAGAATCCCATCATTATCAGGATCATAGCTAATATTATCAGGCCAAAGTGCTGAATCGGCTGCCTGGTGCAGATAGTCATCAACTCCATACCAGTTTGGACGACTTTCTGCAACCGTTGGTCCATTATATTCTGTTCTAAGAAAATCATGGCAAACTGATTCCAGCGCCACCGGATCGAATGACGTAAAAATGGAAGAACACCAGTCATTTTCAAAAGGGTCAGAAGTCCATTTGTACGGAACTCCCTGGGCATCTTCTCCGGGATATAAGGCATCGATAAGAATCAATAAGTTTTTTCCGCTCAAAAGGTTATGCATCATGATGTCGGTTTGCACCCGATATAAACCATAACCCAGACGCACCGGATCATCTGTATTATCCATTAATCCCGGATGGAGATGCATCGCCCATTGCCGGGTGAATGAACCAAAATGATTTTTTGCTGCCAAAGTAATTCCAGCGGTGGAATGTGCTTTCATCGCCGGTATATTAATCAGATAATCAATATCGTTGAAAACAGTAAACAGTTTATCAGTCAATGCGGTTGGCATCGCTGTACCATGATCAGAAAAAAATACTTTATCCTCCGCAGAAACAACCACCGGCATTCTGCCTAATCCTGCAATATCTATTTCAGGATGAAGCAGATTATTGCCAAGTATATGCACTTCCGGAAACTCTCCCTTCCATAGATCAAAAAATTCTTTGTAAACATTACGTGCCGGATCACCAATGTAAATCATATCTTCAGGCACCTGTGCCACATTAACCAACTGGCGTAGCATCGAAAGCACAACATAAGGATTTGTTTCTGAAGCGAAAGCATTCACATCAATATTGTCTGTACGACTCAGATCCGCGCCGAATCTACCCTCTGACAATCCACCATAAGCGGTCGTTGCATTTATTTTTATGAATATCTTTTGCCCTTGTAAATATCCGACATTTCCGTTACCATGACTGACATTGTAAAACTTAAAGATTAAATCCCAGGCATCAGCGTTATCCGTAGCTTCTGTCAACGACATCAACGATTTGATTATCATACTGTCAATTACCGCAACATCACTATTTATCTCCATGAACCAGGCATCATCACCTGCGTCAATGACACCATTATTATTGGATGTATTTGTACAATTCACATTGGTTGCATCCTGATCCCACATCCACACAACACGTCCTGGAATAATCCCTTTCGCTTCTCCAAAAGGATCATTAGGCGGAAAAACTGATTTTGAAACTTTCAAATTACCAGCAGAAGATTGAACTGGTAACTGAATCGTGGACAAAAAGAATGAGAATACTGCAATTCCAAGGAAAAGAATTGCGAGTGCATATTTTGATTTCGAAAATTCACTGCCAAATCTTTTAAATGCCATAATAGCGCTTCCCGAACTTATCAAATAAAGAACAAAACCCGACATAAAAGGTGCTGTAGCCTGCATACATGGATAATTCGCTCTGCTGGGTTTGGGAATAACACGAACTAAAAACCAAATTGTTGCCAGTAGTCCTAAAGTAAAATAAATGATTCGGGGAGGGAATTTCTTTTCCTTCAGGATATCAATAAACCTCTGAAATTGTTTCGGCAGAAAAGGAAGGGGATTATACATTGTGTATTGGTTATGAGGTGAATAACTATGAAATCATTACTACCTTATCAACATCAAAAATACAACAATTTTATCCATGAATCAAAAGTCAGAAGTAAACATTTTACTATCTGTTCAATCAGTCTTTTTTATTTGCAATTTTGTGATAACAAAAATTGTACAGCTGAATACATGAATAGAATCGTTATCTAATGTTCAAAATCCAGATCGAAAAACAATTTCGCCAACCATCTATATTCAACTAAGGATTCGCAGATTATTCTACTCTGGTAAGTACATGTTTAATAGGACCGTACTCATTAAAATGCCAAAATTCGTAGGTTAAAACATTCAAGTCAGGCGAAAATTTGATATATCTCAATCCACCAGTACATTGATTACCAAATATTACCATTGTTCCCATCGCTGAACCATCACTATTTAAATCAAATATAGTATAAGTATTTACCACATTATCATTTCCATAATAAAAGGCAACTTCACCGGGAGTTAAGGAGTTAGAAATAACTGTCCCATCACTTTTAAATGTTACCTCAACATTATAGGGATTTCTCCATGGATTATCTTCAAACCCAATCCATCGTCCAACTATGTCATTTTGATAATCTATTATTGACAACTGGTCGTTAAAAACCTCAGAATCATACGAATAATCAATTCTGTAATAAGATGCTGAAACAGGACTTACTTTGGATTGTTCACTCTTTGCAATTGCTTTTATAAGAAGAACTGATCCATCATTTTCAACAACAAATGGTGAGGTATATACCTGTGATTCCATTGTCGGTACAGTTCCATCCACCGTATAATAGATTATCGCATTTCCCGTTGGTGAGCTTAATCGAACTTCAAGATTATGGTTATAAGTGCCTGCTATTGTATTAAAATTTGGTGCAGCTGCCCGATCATAATTGATGCTGTAATTATTCGTCACTACTTCGCTATGATAGCCCTGTTTAATTGCAATCGCCGAAATTGTTATTGCGTTACCATCTCCGAAAAAATCAACAGGCTGCTGATATCGTGTTGAATGAATATCTGGTACAGTTCCATCAGTTGTATAATAAATATTCGAATTAATTTCGCAATGTATGGCAATACTCAAATCATGAGAATATGAACCTGAAGATGCAGGAAAGAAATAAGGGCGTATGACAGGATAACTAATCAGATAATCTGCCGTAATTATTTCACTTTGATCAAGATCCGGGTGTTTTGCAATTGCTTTCAGGATAATATGCGTACTGTCGCCAGCAATAATAATCGGGTTTTGATAAACCAATGATGCAGTATCAGGATCGCTACCATCAAGTGTATAGTAAATGTAAGCTCCTTCAATTGATACACTAATAGAAACACTGGTATCATTTATATAAGTTCCTGATAACAGGCTGAATACAGGATTAGAGGTTTCATGCGAATTAATTACTCCGTCGCCGTCACTATCAATAAATTTTCCAAAATCCGGTATAATTCCGGGCAATCCTAAGTCCTCATAACGCTTAATTAAATTTTCGGTGATTGAAGGAATATCCAGACTCATTGAATTTACACGAATTTCATTTTTAAAAACTTCGTTGTTCAAAATACCATCAGTTTGAATATCCTCTCCCATTTTGACCAGTAATTCTGATAACTCCGCTTCTGAATTGTTATACTGCAGTATTGATGAGATTGCTAAGAGTATTGAATTATTCAATCCGGCTTTTGATATATCCATTTGATCAAAGGGAGTTTCTCCAATTTCACTTATTTCTATATAAAACATCTTCAAAACTTCCTTTCGAACCTTAATTTCGGCCTCATCATATGTCATGTTTTCATTTATTAACAGGTACTTGAGTCGATTATAAGATAAGGATGTCAATATATTCAGATTCAGATTTCTGGTTTCATGAAGATAATTAAGGCATTTTAAAGTTATTTGCGAAGCAGACAATTTTCCTTCTATTTCATTGAAATAGAATCCAGTTGAAGCAACATCAACATAACCTTCCGAGATTTCATTTTGGGTAGTAAATGAACCAAAATCATCATTAGTTTCTGTAAAAAAGGTATTACCATTTGAAATCAGTTCATTGGTAAGTTCCTGAATCCGAACTTCAGAACCCTGGATGAAAGGTCCTTTTTGCACTACGCCGCGAATAGCAAAGGTTACATTGGGTGCCTTAGATTCATTCTTCTGGCAGGAAAGAAACAGGAACGTAATAACAACGGTAAAGAATAGCTTTTTCATATAAATTCTTATTGAAAACCAGTGACATACAAGTGCAAAAAACTCAAACTATATCATAACCAAAGGTAGTGCAAATCAGGCGTATTGTAAATAAATACAAATGAAAATGATTTATTGGAATACTAAAAGAAAAACACAAATCCGAAAATTAAGTCATTTAACCTTCAAATCTATAATGTAACTTTCTATTTTTAATTTAATCCTCAATCATGATGGCTTTCAATTACCTGTCACGAAATTCTCAGGGATATTGCGGCTGTAGTATATTCGAAATCTGGAAAGAAAAATATTCACTTATAACCATTTTCTTATTTTCCAAAATGACCCCGGATATTTATAACTTGAAGTTCATCTGAACTATGTGATAAGTATTGAAAAGATAAAATTCATAGGAAGTGCATGAATAAAGTGTGTACCTCAGCAGAATTCAGTTTTTACTAGTCATTTTTTTTAGTTGGTGTAAACTCATAAATCCCCTGACGGGCTTTTTGCATATCAGGAATTGTCAGCAGATAATAATATTCCCCATAAGGTTTCAAAACCAGGAATTGGTGCCAGTAGGCCTTTTTAGTCATACCAACATAATGAATACTTCCAAAATAGTATTGTCTTGTTTGAAACAGATTCAAAGCAATAAAAAGTGCAATGATTATGAACAGAGGAATCTTTAACAGAGAATACCTGAGTCCGATTATCCATTGCACAAATGCAGCAAATCCGATTGAATAAATAGCGTATGATTCAACATAGGCACGTAATCCAAAACCTCCACCATACCACCACGACCACCACGAAGAAATCACATAAATATTTACAACACTGAATATGGCCAATGGAACAACTAACTCAGGTTTTTTCTTCCATAACATAATCATCCCGATAAAAGCAGTGATCATGATAGGTGTATAAACCAGCCAGCCTTTCCGATAGCTGAATAAATTATTGAAGATCTGCGGATTATTAAAAAAGAACTTCGATTCCTCTCCATAACTGTAAAACAGGAATGAACCTGTAAGTTGTTTCCAATAAAGCATTTGCGGTACCCAAATTATTATCGCAAACAATACAATCATGATTAGTTGTAGATAATTCTTTAAGAAAAACTTCATTTTTTGTTTCAAACTTTCAATTCCAGATATATTCCAGAAAATAAATATAAGTCCGATCAGAATGTTTGAAGGCCTTACCAATACAATTAAACCACTCACCAGGCCAAGTAAAACCGAATATTTTAATACGGGTTTTTCATGCCATTTAACCAACAGATATAAAAAAACTGAAAAAAGGAAAAAACCATAAAGATGACTCATCGTGGGTTCGTGAGTCGAATAATGACCCAAATTTGTTCCCAACGCAACCATGATTAAACTCACTGCTGTCGCAGCCGGTGAAAAATATTTTAACAATACTTTCTTCAAAAACAACAATGAAATAAAGAGGTATATAATGCTGCCAATCACTAAACCAAGTCTGTAGGGCGGACTAAATCCATCCGATTCATCACCAATAATCCACATTATCGCTTTGGTTGTCAGGAATGCCGGAGCATATAAAATTGACATGCCCATAGTCGTCATGATGGTGTTTTTACCTAATGGCGACCTGAACGGCCAAAATTTTTCGAGGTAGTCACTTGGCTTCTTTGAAACAAATTTGAGTTCGATGTCATTGTAAATAAAAACTGCCGGTAAGTATGCATAATAATGCAGAATATCATCATAAATGATCCGGTTTGGTTTTTTCCAATAACCTATATCGTTCGAATATATTGAAACAGTGAGGATTATGATTAAAATACTAATGTTCGGAAAAAAGTCTTTGACTTGATACCATTTCGTTTCATTTTGTGCAATACCCTTCATCTTCCTTTCCAGATTAATAGAAATTCATTGTGCTAAATCATAGCATTATGGTTTCAGCAAATTTTTAATTCAACCTTGCAAACGTAAATTTTAGAAAATAATTTCTACCTCTCTTCGTATTGCTTTTCATAATATTTCAGGTAGTTGCCTGAGGTAACCTCATCAAGCCATTCCTGATTATTTAAGTACCAATCGATGGTCAGGCGAATGCCTTCTTCAAATTGCAACGAAGGTACCCAACTCAGTTCGCGTTGTAACTTTGTCGAATCAATGGCATATCTCAAATCGTGTCCTGCACGATCTTTCACATAGGAAATGAGTTTTTCGGAAGTCCCTTCTGCCCTGCCAAGTTTTTCATCCATTACTTTACACATCAGCTTGATCAGATCAATGTTGGTCCATTCGTTGTGACCTCCAATATTATACGTTTGTCCGTCATTGCCTTTGTGGAAGATCACATCAATTGCTCTGGCATGATCAACAACATATAACCAATCTCTTATATTCTCACCTTTTCCATACACTGGAAGTGGTTTATTATTACGTATATTATTGATAAACAATGGTATAAGCTTTTCAGGAAACTGATTTGGACCATAATTGTTTGAACAATTTGAGATAACCATCGGCAACTTATATGTATCATGATAAGCCCTTACCAAATGGTCACTGCTTGCTTTTGAAGCTGAGTAAGGACTATGTGGATCATAGGAAGTCGATTCAGTGAAAAAACCTGTTGCTCCCAAGGAACCATACACTTCATCCGTTGAAATATGATAAAAGCGTTTTCCTTCAAAGTCATTTTTCCAGTAATGCTTGGCCGCATTCAGAAGATTTACAGTTCCAACAATGTTGGTCATGATAAATTCCATCGGGTTTGTGATGGATCTGTCAACATGCGATTCAGCAGCCAGATGAATCACACTGTCAAATCCGTGCTGATCAAATAATTGCATCATTCTTTCACCATCGACAATATCAGCTTTGATGAAATGATAGTTTGGACTATTCTCTACATCCTTAAGATTGAATAAGTTACCGGCATAAGTAAGCGCATCCAGATTATAAATCTGGTATTTTGGGTACTTATTGACGAAGAGTCGCACCACATGCGAACCAATGAAGCCGGCTCCGCCGGTAATGAGGATCTTTTTCATTTTCAGGTTTGTTTTTTTTCATTAGTTTTAACCGCAAAGTACGCTAAGATTTAGCAGAGGGCCGCAGAATAATCTACTTTTAACTATGTTTGATAAATAATATCTAATTCTACTCTGCGCACTTTGCGCCTTCTTTGCAATCTCTGCGGTTAATTTTTAATTTATTTTAGTCTTATAATCACAGTTTGTTCACCAATCTTTTTACACCATGAACTAACTTCAGTACATTAAAATTAATCAACAACCCTAGCCTACAATCTGATAATTTTAAATATGTCAATACCTGTGCAATATGGATATCATTAATTGCTTCAACAGCTTTTAACTCAATTATTACTTTTCTTTCAATGAATAAATCAATACGATAACCAGCATCTAGTTTTACTTCTTTGTAGATCAAAGGTAATGGTTTCTGTCTTTCGACAAATAAACCAATCATTTCCAATTCATAAGCAAGACAATCCAAATACGCACTTTCCAACAATCCAGGTCCAAGTGATTTATGAACTTCAATTGCACACCCAATATTTTTTTCTGAAATTTCGTTTTCAGTCATATTTTTGAATTTCAAGTAGTTAATGAGGCATAAGTCTACTCTCAAAAAGAAACTCCTGATCAATAGATAATGACCAATTACATATTTCTTCCTCGATATACCTTCTCCCACTTCCAGGCAGAGGCTGTCATCTCATCTACTGTTTTCATTGCTTTCCATCCCAGTTCATCATTCGAATACGTTGGATCGGCCCAAACCTGTTCCACATCACCTGCACGTCGTCCGACGATTTTGTAATTCAGTTTCTCTCCCGAAACCCTTTCAAACGACTTTATCACATCCAACACTGATAATCCGGTTCCAGTTCCCAGATTGAAAATCTCAAAAGATTGCTTCATTTTGGAATCAATCATTCTTTTCACAGCCACCACATGTGCCTTTGCAAGATCGACAACATGGATATAATCGCGCACTGCAGTGCCGTCATGTGTGTTATAATCATCTCCAAAAACACTCAATTGAGCACGTAAACCTATGGCTGTCTGTGTAATAAACGGAACAAGATTATTTGGGACTCCCAGTGGCAACTCACCTATTTTGGCTGATTCATGTGCGCCTATCGGATTAAAATATCTCAAAGCAATGGCATTCAGCTTTGAAGATTTAAGCGTATCACTTATTACCTCTTCCGAAATCTGTTTGGTATTTCCGTAAGGAGATTCTGCCTTCTTGATGGGTGCTTTTTCTGAAACAGGCAATTCGTCAGGCTGTCCATAAACTGTACAGGAAGATGAAAAAACCAAGTTTGGAATATTATTCTCAATCATACTTTCGAGGATATTCATCAACGAAACCAGGTTGTTTCGGTAATAGAGCAAGGGTTTCTCAACTGACTCACCAACAGCCTTAAAGGCGGCAAAATGTATCACCCCTTTAAGATCATTGTGTTTTCTGAAAAACCGGGCAGTGAGTTCGCGATCAATCAGATCAAATTGTTCAAAATGGGGTTTAATCCCTGTTATTGACGTTATTGCATCAATAACACCAGCCTGAGAATTTGAAAGATTATCAACAATAACCACTTCATAACCTTGTTGTTGCAACTCGACAACAGTATGTGATCCAATAAAGCCGGTACCACCTGTAACCAATATTTTCATAGTCATTTATTTAATTCAAAGATATACAATTATCTGGCCTGTACTATTTACAGCTTTCTTACAATATTGTCTTTGAAAATGTATTTTTCATTGCTCTCTTCACAAATTGCAATGCCATTTTCATCAAAATGCAGTCGTTGTCCGAACTCGCTCATCCAACCGATCTGTCTCGCCGGATTTCCAACAACCAGCGCATAAGCCGGCACTTCTTTTGTTACCACCGCACCAGCACCAATGAAAGCAAATTCACCAATGTCATGTCCACAAACAATAGTTGCATTTGCGCCAATAGAAGCACCTTTTTTTACAAGCGTGCGTGCATATTCACTTTTGCGGTTAACAGCGCTTCTGGGATTGATAACATTGGTAAAAACCATAGATGGACCGAGAAACACATCGTCTTCACAGATAACGCCGGTATAAATAGAAACATTGTTCTGAATCTTGACATTTTTACCAAGAATCACTTCAGGCGAAACGACAACATTTTGTCCGATATTACATCGCTCACCAATCACACAATTTGTCATGATATGCGAAAAATGCCAGATTTTTGTTCCTTCACCAATATTGCATCCTTCGTCAATAATGGCGGTTTCGTGGGCGAAGTATAGTTGATTGTTTTTCATAAGATGATGTTTTATAAGTGAACTATAGTGAGCTAAAGTGAACTAAAGTGAGCTAAAGTTAATGAAATAATTTAAATTATTGTTTTAAGGTTTTACCGATTGTTGAAAAAATATCGAGGAGTTCATTGGCTTCCTTTAGTATCGGTTCAATATTGATTACCGGAATCCAATCTGATTCTTCAAGAAGTTCAAACCAAAAAACAGTTTTACTTGTCTCGCGCCCTTAGATTCCAATTCTTTACTAAACTCCTTATTATCAACAATATGTAGATCTTAAGATGAAATTCATTTTTACACTCCGCATTTTAGTTCACTCCGAACTCTAGCTCACTTTAGTGAACTCTAGCCCACTCCGAAATTTATTTTACTTCAAAAACTCCAAAACAGAATCAACAACATATTGCAGTGTTTCAACATCAAATTCAGTATGAATCGGTAAAGAAAATACTGTTTTACACAAGGCTTCTGTTACAGGGAAATCACCTTTCTTATACCGTGGATCAACGTATGCTTTTTGCTCATGTAATCCAACCGGATAATAAATTGCACTTGAAATGCCTTTTGATTGCAAATGATCCATCAGGTTTTGTCTGTTGACACAATGTGTTACAAGCGTATATTGATGAAAAACATGGTTTGTAAAGGATGCTGTCGCAGGTGTTTTCAGTTTATCACAGGAAGCAAATGCTTTATTATAAAATTCAGCAGCAAAGCGACGTGCCTCTGCATATTCGTCAAGATGTTTCAGTTTGATATCCAGAATTGCAGCCTGAATACTATCCAATCTGGAGTTAACACCAACATAATCATGATAATAACGCACGACCATACCGTGATTTACCACAACACGCATTTGTGCTGCCAGGGCATCATCATTGGTGAAAATAGCACCGCCATCACCATAACAGCCCAGATTTTTTGATGGGAAAAACGATGTGCAGCCAATATGACCAATAGTTCCTGCCTTTTTTACTGATCCATCTTTTGAATGATAATCTGCTCCGATCGCCTGGGCATTGTCCTCAATTACAAATAGATTATATTTTTTTGCGATTTTCATTACAGCATCCATATCCGAACATTGTCCAAAAAGATGCACAGGAACAATTGCCTTTGTTTTTGGAGTAATTGCACGCTCAATGGCTGCAGGATCAATGTTATATGTATCTGGCAACACATCTACCAATACTGGTGTGAGATGAAGTAAAGCGATCACTTCGGCAGTAGCAATAAAAGTAAATGAAGTTGTAATGACCTCATCGCCTGGTTGAAGATTCAACGCCATCATGGCTACCTGCAAGGCATCGGTTCCGTTGGCACATGGAATTACATGCTTTATTCCAAGATAATTCTCAAGGTTGGCCTGAAATTTCTTTACAGCGGGTCCGTTTATAAATGACGCATTGGTCAATACTTCTGCGATGGCATTATCAACTTCAGGTTTGATTTTGTTATATTGACCAACTAGGTCAACCATAGGGACTTGTTTCATAATTTCTGATGTTTATTTTTTTGTGGCAAATTTACTGATAATTAATTAACAGTAAAAACGGGTTGTATTGCATTAACGAATTTGAAAGTCAGTTTTATTTTGTAGCCCCAATCAGAGTTTCTCTTTGCTGTGTTTTAGAATTTGATAAAGCATTTCTCTGGCACGAAAAAGTTGCGCCTTCACGGTTCCCAAAGGCAGATGAAGCTGCACCGAAATCTCTTCATAGCTTAATTCATCAAAATAACGCAATTCGATAAGTTGCCGGTAATGGGGTTTCAAACGCTCCACCACTTCGCGCATCAGCCTGATTTTTTGATCGTTTATAATATTTTCTTCCGGGTCTAGGCCTGTGGAAGCCGTTTTTCGTGCAAAATTTGACGAGAAATCAATATCAATATCTGTACTCTGATTTAATGCGTCTTTCCGTCTGCGCCTTATAAAATCGATGCAATTGTTGGCTGCAATGCGAAACAACCAGGTGCTGAAAGCGTAATCGGAAGTGTATTGATCAAGTTTTTTAAACGCTTTCCCAAACGCTTCCATGGTAAGATCCTCAGCATCGATTGCACTGTTCGTCATCTTCATCATCAAAAAATAGATCGAATCGCGATAATTGCGCAGTAATTCAGCATACGCTTTTTGATCAGATTCATCCAGCGCCCGCCGGACAAGGTGAAAATCACGCTGACCTTTCTCAGAAAGGCGCTCGTTTATTTCCATCGCACCTGTCTGGAAAAAATATTGGTAAACGCGATAACAGGATTAAAAAACATGAAAAACAGCTCGGCAAATGGTGTAACCAGCCAGATACTCTTCTCGCCAAGTCGTTTTGAGGCTGCTCCGAAAATTATATACTGATTGATCAGACGAAATCCAAGCATCGCGGTTGGGAAGACAAAATGAACGGGTAAAAAATATAAACCTGCACAGGCTGCATAAAACGTAAACTGTGTCAGACTATATAATCCCAGCCTGAATTTCATTCCTAAACTGTAATATTTTCCTGTCGAAAGATGCCTGCGCTTTTGTCTGATCCAGGCTGAAAAGTTTTTCGATGGCTCCGAAATTGTTCGCGAATCTTCATGAATTACAATCCTCGTATTTTTCTTGCTTGCCACCTTCGCAACAAACAAATCATCATCACCGGAAGAAATATTGTAATGAGAAGTAAATCCTTTATTCCTCAAAAACAGCGATTTATGATATGACAAATTTCTCCCGACACCCATATAGGGTACGCCGGAAAGTGCGTATGACAGATATTGCAATCCAATGTGCAGTGTATCGAATCGAATTAAAAGATTCAGGAACCCAAATTTCTTGCGGTATGGTCCGTAACCTATCACCAATTCAGTTTTCTCTTTATAGGATGCGACCATCGATTGGATCCATTGGTTATTCAATGGCGCACAATCTGCATCGGTCAGCAGTAAAATATCATTCTTTGCAGACTTTATTCCGATGCTTAAAGGAAACTTCTTTCCCTGAAAAAAATTGAGACTCTGCCTGATGTGAACTAAATTCAATTTTGGCTCTTTACGGGCAAGGTTTGTCAGCATTTCTTCAGAACCATCATCAGAACAATCATTCACTACAACGACCTCAAAATCCGGATAATCCTGTGCGAACAGCATCGGGAGATTTCGTTCCAGATTCAGATATTCATTTCTGGCACTGATAACAATAGAAACTGGTGGAAGTATAAGGTTTTCAGACACAATCTTTTTACTTTTGAAGAAAGATACATGTGAGAAAACAGCCCAATAGTAAATCAATTGGATTAGCAAGCTTGAGCCAGCAATACCTAAAACAATATAGGACAGTAGTTTAAAATAAGTTTCAATCAAAGTGGAATCGTTTATGGTCACGCAAATTTATCCAAACTTTAAGATAAACAGTATATTTGTGGAAAAATTGTTGGATGGATTTTGAATTAATTGGTCGTGATGCCAGATCTTCAGCACGTGCCGGAAAACTGACAACCGATCATGGCGACATAGAAACTCCTATTTTTATGCCGGTTGGAACAGCCGGTACCGTCAAAGCGGTTCATCAAAGGGAATTAAAAAACGATATACAAGCCCAGATTATTCTTGGAAACACCTATCATCTTTATCTCCGGCCCGGAACCGGAATATTGGAGGCAGCAGGTGGTTTACATCGTTTTAATGGTTGGGACAAACCTATTTTAACAGATAGTGGTGGTTATCAGGTATATTCATTAAGTGCAAGACGCAAACTTACAGAAGAAGGTGTTACTTTTCAATCACATATCGATGGCTCAAGGCATAAGTTTACTCCTGAAAGGGTAATGGAAATACAACGTTCGATCGGTGCAGATATCATTATGGCATTCGATGAATGCACACCTTATCCATGTGATTATCAATATGCTGACAAATCACTCACCATAACAAATCATTGGCTTGATCGTTGTTTTAATCATCTGGAAACAGTTCCACCACTATATGGTCATAAGCAATCCTTGTTTCCGATTGTGCAGGGCAGCACTTTTCGGGATCTCCGGATAAAATCAGCCGAATATGTTGCGTCCAAAGGTGCGGATGGCAATGCTATTGGGGGACTTTCGGTGGGTGAACCCCACGAAATCATGTATGAAATGACCGAACTTGTATGCGGAATATTACCTCAGGATAAGCCCCGTTACCTTATGGGTGTAGGGACTCCGGCCAATATTCTGGAAAGTATCGCTTTGGGAATTGATATGTTCGACTGTGTGATGCCAACACGAAATGGTCGTAATGGAATGTTATTCACCAGTGAAGGTATCATCAACATCAAAAACGAAAAATGGAAAGATGATTTTAGTCCGATAGATGAAAATGGACTCATTTTTGTCGATTCACAATACTCAAAAGCATATTTGCGACATCTTTTTGCCGCCAAAGAAATGCTTGGAAGCATGGTAGCAAGTTTGCACAATCTTGGTTTTTACCTTTGGCTGGTGAAAGAAGCCAGAAAACATATCATTGCAGGGGACTTCAGTATCTGGAAAGACCAGATGGTTCCAAAATTAGCCAACAGAAGATAAAACATAATCAATTTTCAATAATTGATATGCAATATACATTAGTAAATACAGTTGATACAGCGAAATGAAGATAATTGATTGGTACATATTTAAAAAGTTTATCGGAACTTTCGTGTATGCTATTTCGCTGCTGATAATCATCGTAATCATATTTGATATTTCTGAGAATATTGAAGATTTTCTAAAAAGCAACGCCCCTATCAAGGCCATCGTCTTTGATTATTATATCAATTTCATCCCTTATTTCATCAATCTTTTTGTTTACCTTTTTACTTTTATCTCTGTCATTTTCTTTACCTCAAAAATGGCCGGAAATACCGAAATTATTGCCATATTAAGCAGTGGTGTAAGTTTTACACGTTTACTACGGCCTTATCTGATGGCTGCAGTTTTATTGGGAGTGATTTCATTTTATCTTGGAAATTTTCTCATTCCCCGAACCAGCGAGATCAGGCGTGATTTTAAAAATAAGTACATGGGCAATTTGTCAAAAGACAAAGACCGGAATATTCATCTGCAGATTGAAAAAGGTGTTTTCGTTTATGTTGAATCGTTTAACAGCAAAGTGAATACAGGATATAAATTTACTCTGGAAAAGTTTGATAATCAACAATTAAAATACAAACTACTTGCCGAACGTATCGAGTTTGATTCCACAATCAACAAATGGAAAATTATCAATTATGTTGAACGTCAAATAGATAGTCTGCATGAATCAATAATAAAAGGGAAAGAAATGGACACCACACTTCATTTGAAACCAACTGATTTATATAAAATCAAGGATGATTTTGAAGTGATGAATTTCTGGGAATTACGGACTCATATCGAAAACGAACATTTAAAAGGGAGCGCCAGTGTCACAAATTACGAAGTTGAAATGCATAAAAGGCTGGCCTCTCCGGTTGCAATCATCGTTCTGACATTTATTGGGGTTGCATTATCGAGCCGAAAAGTGCGCGGGGGCATCGGCATGCATCTTGGATTGGGTATCGCTATTACCTTTTCCTATATACTTTTTATGCAGGTTTCCACTGTTTTCGCCACTTATGGCAACCTTCATCCAGCACTTGCCGCCTGGCTTCCAAATATAATTTTCGCAGTATTAGGTATTTATCTTATTGTGAAAGCACCAAAATAAATCCTTTCCAAAATTCTCGGATTTCTTCTGAACAAATGCTTCCATTTCGTAAATTTGTAGTTTCGATAATGAATCCTTAAAGCTTATGGCAATTTTCAATACACTGGTATCATGGCTGATGATAAAAAGAATTCATCAGATTGAATTGTTTATAAAATATCCGCATGATGTTCAGGATGAATGGTTTGAACGGTTAATAAGCGAGGGAAAAAATACCGAATGGGGAAAGAAATACGATTACAAAAGTATTACCAATACGCATCAGTATGGTGAAAGAGTCCCGATAAGCACCTATGAAGATCTGAAACCATATATTGATCGGTTAAGGCAGGGCGAACAAAATATTTTGTGGCCCGAAGAAATAAAATGGTTTGCCAAATCTTCAGGAACCACTTCAAGTAAGAGCAAATTCATACCTGTAAGTAATTCATCCTTAGATGAATGCCACTTCAAAGGCGGCAAAGACATGTTATCGCTTTACGTGCGTAACAATCCTGAAACCATGATTTTTGATGGAAAAGGATTGGTGATGGGCGGAAGTCACAACATCAGTGAAGTCAGTAATGAATCTTATTATGATGGTGATTTATCAGCTATCATCATTCAGAATTTACCTTTCTGGGCGCAGTTTCTGAAAACACCAAACCTTTCTATCGCACTCATGGACGAATGGGAAGAAAAGATAGAACTGATGGCGCGTGAAACCATGCAGCATGATGTAACCAATATTTCAGGTGTTCCTTCCTGGACAATGGTTCTGATTAAAAAAGTACTTGAGTTAACAGGTAAAGACAATCTTACTGAAGTATGGCCAAATCTGGAAGTTTTCTTTCATGGAGGCGTCAATTTTGATCCCTATCGGGAACAGTTTAAACACCTGATTCCTTCCTCGAAAATGAATTATATGGAAACGTATAATGCTTCTGAAGGCTTTTTTGGAATTCAGGATATGAAAAACTCCAGCGATTTATTACTCATGCTGGATTATGGCATCTTCTATGAATTTATTCCTGTTGAACACCTGAATGATGCGCATCCAAAAGTTGTTCAGTTAGATCAGGTTTTACTGAATCATAATTACGCACTTGTCATAAGCACAAATGCAGGATTATGGCGCTATCTTATCGGCGATACAGTGAAATTCACATCATTGAATCCTTTTCGGATAAAAATCACTGGCAGGACGAAAAATTTTATCAATGCTTTTGGAGAAGAGCTGATTGTTGATAATGCCGAAAAAGCGCTTGCCGTTGCCTGCAGCAAATGTCAGGTGAATATTGTTGATTATACTGCTGCACCACTTTATCTTTCAGGCAAAGAATCAGGTGCCCACGAATGGCTTATTGAATTCGAAAATCCTCCCGTAAATATTGATTATTTTGCTGAAACATTCGACAACGCGCTTAAATCGCTCAATTCGGATTATGAAGCAAAACGCTACCATAATATGATACTACGTCCTCCGATAATCAGGACTATGGAACCGGGAACTTTTTATAAATGGTTAAAAATCAATGGTAAGCTAGGAGGTCAGCACAAAGTTCCCCGGCTTTCGAATAACCGGGAAATTGTTGATCAAATTTTATCCGGCATCAATTCATAATACTAAACTGATAATCTTCATACATTAGCACCATTAAAACAGAAAAAAATGCACATTGCCATCGCCGGAAACATCGGGTCGGGAAAAACTACACTGACACGTTTATTGTCAAAACATTTTAATTGGACACCCCATTACGAAGACGTTGAAAACAATCCTTATCTGCATAGTTTTTATGAAGATATGCAGCGATGGTCATTCAATCTTCAGGTATATTTCCTAAACAGTCGATTCAGACAGGTTTTAGAAATACGTAATAGTGGTAAAACGATCGTTCAGGACCGCACAATTTATGAAGATGCAAACATTTTTGCACCTAACCTGCACTCAATGAACCTGATGTCAACACGTGATTTCGAAAACTATAGTTCATTGTTTGAGTTAATGAGCAAGTTTATCCAACCACCTGATTTACTTATTTACCTGAGAGCATCTGTTCCGACTTTGGTTAATCAGATACAAAAAAGAGGACGTGATTATGAAGCCAGCATCCGGATCGACTACCTGAAACTGTTGAACGAACGCTATGAAGCCTGGATTTCAACCTATACAATCGGGAAGTTACTTATTTTTGAAGTCGATGATATTGATCTCGAAAAACCTGAAGATCTGAGTTTTGTGATTGAGAAAGTTAATACGAATTTACATGGGTTGTTTTAGGAGGTTGGTTGACAGGTTGATAGGTTGATAGGTTGATGGGTTGATGGGTTGATGGATTGATGGCTGAAAGTAAATTTACAATATCTTTACAGATTCACAATGATGAAAACTCCGAACTCCGAACTGTAATTTATGAAAACGATTGGTATCATTCCGGCAAGATTCGCTTCCACAAGATTTCCTGGTAAGCCACTTGCTTCAATTCATGGAAAAAGCATGGTACAGAGGGTTTACGAAAAAGCAGAAAGTGCTTCCAAACTCGATCGGGTTGTCGTTGCAACAGATGATGACCGGATTGTTACGGAAGTAAAATCTTTTGGTGGGAATGTAGTCATGACAAGGCCTGATCACATGAGCGGCACAGACCGTTGTTACGAAGCATTAAGTGCGCAAATTACTGATTTTGATATAGTTGTAAATATTCAGGGCGACGAACCATTTATTCATCCAGATCAGATAAATCAGGTTGTTACCTTGCTCGAAAATGGAAATGCTGAGATTAGCACACTGGCATTCAAAATTCTGACGGAGGTAGAATTATTCAACCCAAACACCGTAAAAGTAATATTTGCAGATTCGGGTAGAGCAATCTATTTCAGCCGGCATCCCATTCCGTTTTTAAGAAATTTCGCACAGTCTCATTGGTTTTCTCATCACACATACTATAAACACCTTGGTATTTACGGATATCTTACAAATACATTGAAAAGAATTACTCAAATTCATCCCTCTCCTCTCGAAAAGGCGGAATCGCTTGAACAGTTGCGCTGGCTCGAAAACGGAATTAATATTGCTGTGGGAATCACTGCTATTGAGAGTTTTGGCATTGACACACCCGATGATCTTGAAAAAGTATTGAAACTTTTTGCCTGAAAACACGTAAACTTCGTATCTTAGCAGACTAATTTTTCGCCATAGGTTTGAATTTCAATAAGTAAATGAAAATTGCACGTTATATTTCCGATTTGCTCTACGAACATGAATGTGTTGTCATTCCTGGTTTGGGCGGCTTTATTTCGAAAGACCATAGTGCAGTTATTCATCCGCTTAAGCATCAGTTTAAACCACCTTACCGTGAGATTGTTTTCAACCCGCATTTACGAGCCAACGACGGCCTTTTACTCTCTCTTATAGCACGTTCCGAAAATATTTCATACCAGGATGCCAAGTCAAACCTCGATCGGTTTGTCCATAAATGTATCGACGGATTGACCAAAGGACATCGTATTAACTTTAGAAATATTGGTGCACTTGCTTACAATCATGAAAAGCAAATTGTTTTTATCGCTGATGAAAACCAGAATTTCATGGCTTCATCTTTTGGTTTAGGTAGTTTCGTCTCACCAGCGATAACACGCGAAGGTCTGCCTGAAAAAATTGAGAACAAAATTTTCCGTAAGAATCAGGAAACGGCTGAAAATAATGAACCGGTAAAAAAACCAGCTCAGACCGGACAAAGACCTATACAAAAAAAAGTGACCCCACATAAAATGGTTGCTTCAAAAAGACCAAATCCTTATGTCAGACAGGTGATGTTTATTGGCGGACTGGTTTTTATGATGGGTGTTGGTTGGGCTTATATGCACAGAGATGCTGTAAAATACTATTATAATTCCTATGCCGGATTGGTGCCATTTTTCTATTCCAGTCCTAACGATTACATTGCACTGCATAGCGAAAAGTTTCCGATGGAAAAGATAATACCGAAAGTCAAAGCGCTTAACGCGATTGAAAATAAATCTGTCGAAACACCGATTGTTGTTGAAAATAACCTTGAACCTGCACCAATCATCACCGAAAATATTCAGGACTCCGTCTATCAGCAGGAAACCACGACATTATATGATTTACCTGTTCAAAATGAGGATTTTGCTGAAAATGTGAATGAGCAGATTGCCGAAAACACACAGGCTGTTGTTGAAAATGCACCTGAGCCAGAACCGGAACCAGAGGTTGAAATAGTTATATCAGAACCACAAGGACCACAATATTTGATCATAGCTGGTGCTTTTCGTGAAAAAGCCAATGCCGATAAACTTATTCTTGAGCTCCGCGCTAAAGGTTATACTGCCGAACATGCGGGACAAAATAAACGAGGTTTGTGGATGGTCAGTGTAGAACGGTTTGATCAGATAAACAAGGCCAAAGACAGACTCGTTGTTATCCGCAAAGAAGAAAGTGAAGATTATTGGCTTCTTAAAATATAAATCCGAATTTTTACGTTGTGGGAAAAAAGAAAAAACTCGATCATTTTGTTGAAAATGAAACATTCGACAATTTGTTTCAATTCTCTTTTGAGCAGATTCAGGCTGAGTCATTCTCTTTAAAAGGCAACTGGCACAACGGTTTCTTTAAAAACCATAATCCCATCGTACTTGAGCTTGGCTGTGGCAAAGGCGAATACACTATTGGCCTGGCACGCACTAATCCTGATAAAAATTATATTGGGATGGACGTAAAAGGCGCACGTTTGTGGCGTGGATTAAAAACCGCCAGTGAAGAATCCATTTCCAATGTTGCCTTTATACGTTCACGTATTGAATTGATTGAGAATTATTTTGGTGACAATGAAGTGAGTGAAATCTGGATAACATTTCCCGATCCGCAACCCCGTCAGGCACGCGAACGCAAAAGGCTTACCTCACCTAAATTTTTAGAAATCTACCGTAAATTTCTTACCAAAGATGGAATTATACATCTCAAGACCGATAGTGATCTGTTGTATGATTTTACCTGTGAAATGATTGAAAATGAAAAACATACGCCTTTATTTTCGACCAATGATCTTTATGCTACAACCCAGCAGATGGAGGTAAAAAATATCCGTACTTTTTATGAGCAACGCTGGTTAAACGAAGGATTGACAATCAAATATATTGCATTCAGACTCAATGAAGCTTGAAAAAGACAATTTCTTTCAACGGGTGCTTGATGTAGCCAGACTCGTACCGTATGGTAAAGTCACAACTTACGGAGCCATCGCCGCTTATCTGGGGACAAAAGGTTCGGCAAGAATGGTAGGTTGGGCAATGAACCAATCTCACCATCATCCTTTACCCGTTCCGGCACACCGTGTTGTAAACCGAAATGGCATGCTCACTGGCAAATTTCATTTTGGGAGCCCTGATCTTATGAAGGAATTACTTGAAAATGAAGGATTTATTATTGAGAATGATAAGATTCTCAATTTCAAAGAAAACCTTTGGATGCCTCCGGGAGAGTAAGTGAACTAAAGTGAGCTAAAGTTCGGAGTGAGCTAAAGTTAATAAAAGATTCTAATTATTGTTTTAAAGTTTTGCCGATTGTTGAAAAAATAGAGAGGAGTTCATTGGCTTCCTTTAGAATAAGTTCAATATTGATAAATGGAATCCAATCTGATTCTTCAGTAAGTTCAAGCCAGTAAACAGTTTCGCTTGCCTCACTCTCACAAATTCCAATCCTGCTGCTGAAATCAGCTTTACTTCGCGCCCTGTTTGCTTCTCTGTAATTTGCTCCAATACTTGTACCCGATTTCGTAAGC
>CAJBPB010000328.1 GCA_903957365.1 uncultured Bacteroidota bacterium | reverse complement strand
TATGACTATAATATATTGCCATCGCGCACCCCCTGCCCCATGTTTGGCTTAGTTTGTAACTAAGTCGTTGTCATTCCCCGGTCTCCTGACCATATGTAAATCAATTAATTATTTGTTTTCCAATGTCTTGTAAGTACAATTACTTCGAAAGACTCACTTCGACAGGTGGCCCCTGAGCTTTTGTCGAAGGGCTCAGTGACCGCACTTCGACAGTCCGGATTATTACTCAAAATAACCGGTTATCCTTCGTCAAATGTTCAGAACAGGTGTTTTGTGAAACATTTGCATTTTGACTTTGCATTTTGCATTTTGAATTAAGTGGGAAAGTTGGAAGTTTGCTTCGTAAGATGTTTTGATGTTTTGTTTGAATGATTATCCGGACTGGCCCTTTGGGCTGGAATGGTGATTGGTGATTGGTTTTATGATTTTACTGATAAAGCAGAAATCAAAGTGAAAAGTTAATAATAGATGATACGGGTGAAGACTTTGCAATTTGCAATTTGCATTTTGAATTAACTCGCTTGCCCCCAAACCCCCAAAAATGGGGGCTTTCAGAAAATCTTGAAACCTGTTGTTTTGCAAACTCCTGAACAGAACCTTACAATTTATTCCGGCCCCCACTGTCGCTTACTCGGCCGTTCTCTCATCCACACTTTCTTTCCGGTGTCTAGAGCTTCTTTTCGATGAAGAACCTGTCTCAAAATTGAACTTACGCAGTTGCTGGTAGATGAATGAGTACAACAACAGCAATCCGCCCGTCATCCAGAACGCGATCACCTGACCAGTGGAGCTGAAGGAACTGAAGTCGATGACAAAGACCTTGAGTATCGTAAAAAACAATACAAGAAGCGATAGCTGCCGCAACAATTTGATGTTCCTGACAAACGAAAACAATACCAGCACCAGGCTGGTCAGATAAAACACGATACTAAATGGCAGATAATGATTTGACTGGATGATGTCGTCACCCGAATGGAGTGTATTGCTCGAGATTACCGTAAAATGGTCGTACTCGGCCAGAAACAGATAAGCAAAAAATCCGATTCTGAACAGAAGGATCAGCGTGGTCCGTTCTTTGAAACTTTTATAAACAGCATTCAGATTAGAGGTCGTGATGAAGACAAGGGCTGTCAGTGGCAGTATGGTATAAAAATGGAAGTTGAAACTACCTTTTGTTGCTCCGCCGATACTTAGTGCGATGTGACGCAGTTCAATTACAAATAAATTGATTACCAGTGGCATGGCCAGTATGGAAGCAACCGAGATCCACAAAAAGGGCTTGTACACCCATGATTTTCTTTCAAGCACAAACAGTTGCAGAATTAACAGGAAGGTAATATGGAATGCATACCAGCCAATCAGATGTGCTTCCGGGACATTCCATGCCGAGAAGAAAAGATACTGTGTAAGCCAGAAGGTGGTAAGGTAAAGTGAAGCATAAAATAAAGCGGTGATATAGAGTCCGGTATTGGTACGGCTGAACCATTTTGTCGAATAAGAGAAACTTATTCTTACAAAGCGGTGATTCACCAGAAACGCGGCCAGGGTGACGGCAATACCTGAAAGCAGATTGACAATAAATGGCTGCGAAGGCAGTAAATCCGATTCAAAATAAACGGCCGGATAATAGGTGAGCACTGTTTTGGCCAGTTGCACGATCATCGCGAAACTGAGTGCGCCCACGGCGGTCAGGCCGGCAAACTGGTTGTCACGGTATTTCGAAAAGGTGATGAATAACAGCGCGGCCATACTTGCGTAAATCACCAGATGACCCTGCTGAACCAACAAGGGGATGATGGCTGCCGCGACAAAAATTGCGGCAAAGTAAAAAGGAGCACGACTTTGTTCCGGTGTAACCTTCCGGTGGAACTGTAAAATGAAATAATTGATCACGGTAAGCACGAGGGCTATGATCCATTGGAAATGCGCAAGGTCATATTTCCGTAAAACATACCATATCGTGATGAAATAGAAAGCGGTGATTCCAAAAATGATTGTGTCGCCAAAATACCGTTTCACAATTTTATCTCCCTTATAGGGAGTCATTATGCGTATCAGCATTATCAGCAGATATAATACAGTTACATAGGCAACATAAAACCATACCAGATCAGCGTTGTCCTTTATATAAAGTTTCCTTAGAAAAAACAGACCAAAATAAGCTATGGCAAACCAGGCATTGGTGGTATTGACCGTGCTGCCGGTATGCTTGCCTGAGAAGTAGTATAACACAGCCGAGAAAGCGAAGATAAGAATGAATATCTGGTTATTGGTTGATCCGTAAGCAATGGCAAGGAATACAACTGTCAGATAAACATAAGGTATCGTGACCAGATGTACCCATGGCTTGTGAACCAGAGAGGTGAAATAGGCAACAGAAAGGGCAATGAGCAGGGTAACAGTGATTGCGATGGTCAGGTTCGAATAAATAAGTGTCCCTAATATAAATACACTGTAGAAATTCTGTGTCAGATGGGCGGCAAACAACAATATGCTCCCGATGTAAAAAGCGGACAATGTAAGCAGGTTCTGACCCTTTAATACAATTTTATTGAGGTAAGCAAATGCCAGCAGGAAGATGCCGGGCACAAGATAGAACGCCATGTTTAAAATGACACCAGTGTCAGCAACCATTGAGAGGTTTTCTTCCTCCCCTACAACAGAGAAAAATCCGGAAATCAATCCAGTTACAAAAGGAAGCGATTCACTCTTAAAAAACAGCCAAAGCAAGCCACCGGCGAAAAACATGACACCGATGATCTTTAAAAGGTGTTTGGCAACGATGGTCTCGAAGGAACTTTTCTTGCGGCTCTGACTTACCTTTTTCTGCTGGCCTGATGCGCTCCGGCCGGAACGGTGTCTGTGATGTGACGACCTGTGTTCACGCTCACTGCTGCCGGTCTGCGAATCATCTAATGGCCCTGATTCATTATTGTCTGTATTTTCCATGGGTATGTGCTATATGATTTAAAAAAATCACCTTATCCGGATTGTTGTCAGAATAAAACGAAACGGCAAAAATAGAAAGAAAAATGAAAGTGTAAAATGTTTCTGCCCGACTTAATCGCCATTATTTATGGTATTTATATTGTAAAAATACAATTAATACGCTGTTATATCCGGGATGATGATTGAAATACCGGAATGTTTTTTGATTTTTCATGATCAAATCAATTATTAACAGCTGGTATTTATGGGCAGATAGCGTAAAAATCACGTTTTCATTTTGAGAAATTGTCTAAAATTTATACTTTGGCATTTTTTTGTGAAAGATGTCCTCTCATGAGAACGCTTCGCTGAGTTATTCGCATCATTATTATATTTAATAGGAGCTCATGAGACCGCTTCGCTAAGTTATTCGCATCATTTTTATTTTTTATAGGAGCTCATGAGAGCGCTTCGCTAAGTTGATTTCTTTTGTGTTATGACAAAAGAGCATAAAAAATTAGATATCCTGTTTTCCTTATATGATTGATGTATCAGGGAATTTGGATGTACTATGATTTTGCTTTATAGTTTAGATGATTTGGTTTGGCTGTGATTTATCGTGGTTTGATAAATTTTCTTAAGAATAATGATTGGATGTTTTTTTTGTCCTTTTGAAAGGCAAAAGGACCAAAAGCCTTTGCCAGAACCAAGCGCCCTCCCGCACTGATAAAATACCGTAAATCCAGGCAAAGTAGTGGTTTTCTGCGAAAACCAGACATACCGCCCTGCTGGCGGATGCCTTTGCCGGATTTACAGGTATTTTACCATTCTCGCTCCGTCTGCCCGCGGTTCTGGCGGGCCAGCGCTCTG
>CAJBPB010000327.1 GCA_903957365.1 uncultured Bacteroidota bacterium | reverse complement strand
TGTTTTACTTCTTGCTTTCTTCATGAAAGCAGAACTGCAAAGTCAGGAAGAGACACGATTGATGCGTTTTCCGACTGTATATGGTAATACGGTTGTGTTTTCCTATGCCGGTGATCTTTATTCAGTGCCGCTGACTGGCGGTTTAGCCCGCCAATTGACCAATGATAAAAATGGCTTTGAAGTTTTTCCGCGTTTTTCGCCTGATGGAAAAAGCATTGCTTTTACTGGTCAATATGATGGAAATACTGAAGTTTACCTGATTCCAACTTCAGGTGGTGTGCCAAAACGATTAACTATTACCGCTACATTGGGACGTGATGATTTGTCTGACCGGATGGGGCCAAACAACCTTGTGATGGCATGGCGCGACAATCAAAGTATTGTTTTCCGTTCACGCAAGCAAACATTCAATGACTTCAAGGGGCAATTGTTTGTAGCCAATGTAAATGGTGGTCTCACCGAAGAATTGCCTTTACCGGATGGGTCATGGTGTTCATTTTCACCGGATGGTAAGAAAATGGCCTATAATAGGGTGTTTCGTGAGTTCAGGACCTGGAAATACTACAAAGGTGGAATGGCTGATGATATCTGGATGCATGATTTCGATACACACGAAACGACTAATCTGACCAACAATGAAAGTCAGGATGTTTTTCCGATGTGGAATGGCGATATCGTTTATTTTTTATCGGATCGGGATCGCACAATGAACCTGTTCTCTTATGATCTGAAATCTGGTACTACAACAAAACTCACAAATTACACTGAATACGACATCAAGTTCCCATCACTGGGAAACAACTCCATTGTGTTTGAGAATGGTGGTTTTCTTTACAATTTTGATCTGAAAAGCAAAACATCAGTTAAGATTCCTATACAGATTATCAGTGATTTAACATCCTCCAGAATAAAATATATCGATTTTTCAAAAAATATCAATACTTACGATTTATCATCTGATGGCCAAAGAGTTGTATTCGGTGCAAGAGGTGATGTATTTTCTGTTCCTGCTAAAACCGGTATCACGCGCAACCTGACAGCCTCGAATGGGGTGCATGACCGTGATGTGGCATGGTCACCCGACGGTAAGTTTATCGCGTATATTTCGGATCAGACTGGTGAAGATGAAATTTTCATCAGAGATCAATTGGGCGAAAAACCTGCAATCCAGATAACTTCTGGATCGACAACTTATAAGTTTCAACCGGTTTGGTCACCGGATAACAAAAAAATCATGTGGTCCGACAAAAAAGGAAAACTGACAATGATCGACATAGATTCGAAGATTGCAACTGAAGTAGCTCAGGCACACGATTTTGAGATTAATTCATACACATGGTCACACGATAGTAAATGGATCGCCTACACCTTACCCAGTAATTTTTCGGTTAGCAGGATTTATATTTACAATACAGATTCAAAAGAGACAAATCCGGTAACAGATTCATGGTATGATGCTGGATCACCGGCATTTGATCCAACTGGCAAATATTTGTATTTCACATCTTCACGTGATTTTAATCCTACATATAGTTGGACAGAATGGAATCATGTTTATACAGATATGAGTCGCGTTTACTTTATCACACTTCTAAAAGAAACAGTTTCTCCATTTGTTCCTGAGAACAACGAAGTTTCGGTAAACAGTGAAACCAAAAATGCAGAAACGGAAGATAAGGACACTAAAAAAGACACTAAAAAAGACAAGAAAGAGTCAGTTGCACCGGCCATGAAAATTGATTTTGACGGTATTATGAACAGAATCATTCAATTACCTGTTAATGCTGGCGCGTATTGGAATATTACTCCGGTTGACGGCGGTGTATTTTACGCTGGTAATTCAAAAGATAGCAAGCGTGGAATGTATTATTATGATTTGAAATCGAAGAAAGAAACTGATTTGGGCAACTATAATTCCTTTGTGATTTCTGCGGATAAAAAGAAAATGTTAATTGCTTCGGCAGGTAAATATTCAGTAATTGACACCCCTAAATCTTCCATCAAGCTGGACGATTTTGTGGATGTTTCAAATATGAAACTCTGGGTTAATTTGAATGATGAATGGAATCAGATTTACAATGAGTCATGGCGTCAGATGCGCGATTTCTTTTACGATCCTGCGATGCATGGTGTCGATTGGAAGGCGATGCAATCAAAATATCAGGTTTTGGTACCTTATGTGGCAAGCAGAAATGACCTGAATTATCTGATTGGTGAGTTGATTGGTGAGTTGAGTGTTGGTCATGCCTACGTTAATGGTGGTGATAAACCTTCACCTGAAAGGATTCAGACCGGTTTGCTGGGAGCTAAAATCAGTAAGGATGCATCTGGTTTTTATAGGATTGATAAAATTCTTAAGGGTGAAAGTTGGGTCAAATCAGCCCGTTCTCCACTGTTAGATATGGGTGTTTCAGCAAATGAAGGCGATTATATTGTTTCTGTGGATGGTGTTCCGACAACAGAATACAGTGATTTGTATATTGCATTGATAGATAAAGCGAATAAACAGGTTGAGATTGGTTTTAATTCAAAACCAGCATTAGCAGGAGCGCGCAAATCTATTGTGATTCCAACCGCAGATGAAGCCGGACTTTACTATTATACGTGGGTTCAGGCGAATATTGAGAAGGTAAACAAAGCGACCAATGGTGAGGTTGGCTATATTCATATTCCGGATATGGGTCCTGAAGGTTTGAATGAATTTGTAAAATATTATTATCCGCAACTCAATAAAAAAGCGCTGATCATTGACGATAGGGGTAACGGCGGAGGAAATGTTTCACCAATGATTATTGAACGTCTGAACCGTGAACTGGCTTTGTTTGGGATGTCACGAAACAATGGTGTAAATACGAAACCTGCCGGTATGATGCTCGGGCCGAAAGTATTGCTTTTAGATAAGTATTCAGCCTCTGATGGAGACTTGTTCCCTTACCAGTTCAAGAAACTGAAAATCGGTAAAACGATTGGGATGCGTTCCTGGGGTGGTGTTGTCGGTATAAGGGGAAGTCTGCCATTTATCGATGGCGGAGATTTACGAAAACCTGAATTTGCGCCTTTCGACGAAAATGGCAATTGGGTAATTGAAGGCCATGGTGTTGATCCTGATATTATCATCGATAACGATCCCTACAAAGAATATTTGGGCGAAGATCAGCAATTGAACAAAGCCATTGAAGTGATCCTCGAAGAGATGAAAAACTATCCTGAACTTCCTCAGGTACCACAATTCCCTGATAAATCGAAATAAAATGAAAAAAGGCTGAAACCAAAGGTTTCAGCCTTTTTTTGCCATTTGGTTTAAGTTGAATCGTGTTTCGCATCTAAATAGATAAAGTATATAATTGATTCATTGCTACATATAAAAATATTTTATTCCTTTGCTAGGCTTTGTGTCTTCTTCGTGCCTTTTGTGGTATAGCTAAAAACTATTGCACAAAGTGTCACAAAGAAGGCACAGAGGTTCATAAAGAGATTTGAATATCAAATATTGAATTTTTAGCAACAAATAAAGAACCAACAATATGACAAACATTGAAAGTAAGAAAATATCCATAACAAGAAATATAGTTTTAATTGTTTTGACTGTTCAAATCTCATTTTGCACTGGACAAGTGAAAGAAAAATCGGTTAATAATAACATAGAAAATGAAGTAAGCAATCAACAAATAACTAATAATCAAAGCACTACATTTCCGCAAATTCACGCCAATTTAAATGGAATGGTA
>CAJBPB010000326.1 GCA_903957365.1 uncultured Bacteroidota bacterium | reverse complement strand
TTGAATTACAGCGAATCGGTCAATAATTTGTATTTCAGAGTAAAGACAGATGAAAACAAAATAAAAATGCTGAATATCGAAACCGAGATTCCGGATGCTTCCATCCATTACACTACCAACGACAGTCTGCCTGCGACCAGTTCAAGAAAATGGTTGAAACCTCTTGCAGTTGAAGAAATAAATACGATTCATGCTGCCGTTTTTGTCGATGGAAAACAAACAGGTAAGGTTATTACAAAAAAATATAAGTAAATGATATTGAACGATTTAAAATTGTATATGATATGATTGTGCCAGGTTTGAAGTCGAAACACACGGGTTATGTTCTTTTGTATTTATTTATTATTTCTCTATTTTTTTCATTTCCAGCCTGCGAAAGCGTGCGCACTACTCCGGTTGATTATGTTAATCCATTCGTCGGGACTGATGGTCATGGCCATACATTTCCCGGTGCTACGGTTCCTTTTGGCATGGTTCAACTAAGTCCGGATACCCGGAAAGACTCCTGGGATGGCTGTTCCGGATATCATTATTCCGACAATCAGATACTTGGTTTCAGTCATACTCATTTAAGTGGTACGGGTGTTGGCGATTATGGCGATATCCGTTTCATGCCGACAACAGGCAAACGGAAACTTGATGCCGGAAACAGTGAAAACGATGGTTATCGTTCTGCTTTTAACCATGAAAATGAAAAAGCGTCTCCAGGCTTTTATTCAGTGCAATTATCCGATTATCAGATAAATGTCGAGCTCACAACGACTGAACATGCAGGTTTTCACCGATATACATTTCCAAAAAGCAAACAATCACATATTATTGTCGATTTGTTTGAAAGTGTAACAACCGAGCAAATTCTGAATTCAGAAATCAGAATCCTCAATGACACAACCATTTTAGGTTTTCGGCAGACCAAAGGATGGGCTTCCAATCAATATTGTTATTTCTATGCTGTTTTTTCGAAGCCATTCAACTCTTTTGGAATTCGCGCAGATGGTGATGAGAAAAGTCAGCTTGACAATGCGTCTGGCAATAATCTTGTTGCCTGGGTTGGTTATGAAACCGAAGCAAATGAAAAGATACTGGTTAAAGTGGGGATTTCCGCAGTGGATGTTGAAGGAGCGAAAAATAATCTTCTGATGGAAATTCCAGCATGGAAATTTGATAAAACCCGCAAGAATGCAGAGGATGCCTGGAATCGTGAGTTGAGCAGAATTGAAGTTGAAGGGAAAAGTAAAAAGGATAAAACTGTTTTTTACACAGCATTGTACCACAGTATGTTAGCTCCAAATCTTTTCAGTGATGCTGACGGGCGTTATCGTGGTCACGACAATAATATTCACATTGACAAAAATAAAAGAAGATACACTGTTTTTTCACTTTGGGATACCTTCAGGGCATTACATCCATTATTTACAATCATTCAGCGTGAACGCACTAAGGAGTTTGTGGGCACCATGCTTGATATTGCTGACAAAGGTGGTTTGCTGCCTGTCTGGGAATTAGCCGGAAATGAAACCTGGTGCATGATCGGTTACCATGCCGTTCCGGTAATCGCCGATGCATGGGTAAACGGAATAAGAGATTTTGATGGAATTAAGGCTTTGAATGCGATGCGCCGAAGCGCTGAAATGGATCAGTTTGGATTGGAGTGGTATAAACAAAAAGGGTATATTCCAGCCGACAAAGAAAGTGAATCGGTGAGTAAAACCCTTGAGTACGCCTATGATGACTGGTGTATATCAAAGATGGCAGAAAGTATTGGTAATGATTCTGTTAAAAAAATATTTAGTAAAAGATCGGAGTATTACAAGAATCTCTATGATCCTTCAACTAAGTTTTTTCGCGGTAGACAAAACGGAGGTTTTATTTCACCTTTCGATCCGACCCAGGTTAATTTCATGCTTACTGAAGCCAATTCATGGCAATACAATTTCTTTGTGCCACACGATATCCAGACACACATTCGACTAATGGGCGGTGATTCAATTTACGAAAACATGCTCGATCAGTTATTTACTGCTCCTTCAGATTTAAGTGGAAGGCAGCAGGCTGATATTACCGGACTTATTGGTCAATATGCGCATGGTAACGAGCCAAGTCACCATATGGCATACTTGTATAATTATGTTCAGAAACCTGCGAAAACCCAGAAACTGGTGAAACGCATCATGGATGAGATGTATTCAGATCAGCCTGATGGGTTAAGTGGAAACGAAGATTGCGGTCAGATGTCGGCCTGGTATGTCATGAGCGCAATGGGATTTTATCCCGTTACTCCGGCATCAGGAATTTATGTAATTGGAGTGCCAAGGTTTGAAGAGGTGAAAATTAAACTTGAGAACGGAAAGTCATTTGTTGTAAAAGCAAAAAATTTAACATCTGAAAATTATTATATCAAATCAGCGACTTTGAATGGAAAGCCCAGTAATAAATCATTCATTACGGCGGATGAAATTCAGCAAGGTGGCGAACTGATTTTTGAAATGGGTTCAATCCCATCGGAAACTTTTGGTGTTGGAATGGCAAATTATCCGATTCAAAAGATTGGATTGGAATCGCTTGTGCCGGTTCCATGGGTAAAATCAGATGGCAAGACTTTTACTTCTGCACTTACAATCAGCATGGGGCATATTGATCCGGATGCGGTTATCACGGTTACCACCAACGGTAAAGAACCCACGCTGGCTTCAAAACGATTTGTTGAACCGTTCCTGATCGACCGCACGACCAATCTGAAAGTCAAGGCATTCGTTTATGACAAGGGTAGCGAAACGGTGTATGCGGATTTTTTTAAGATCGCCGGTGGAAGAACGATTACTCTGGCAAATGAATACAATCCGCAATATCATGCAGGTGGTGACAATGCCCTGATTGACCACTTAAAAGGTGGTGCTGACTTTCGGACAGGTGCATGGCAGGGGTTTTTTGGTGATGATCTGATTGCGGTGATTGATTTGGGTAACCAACAAATAATTAAGCGTGTGGAAATAGGGTTCCTTCAGGATCAGAATTCATGGATATTTATGCCACAATATGTTGAATTTCAAATTTCTATCGATGGTGAGCAGTTTGAATCTCTGGGTAAGATTTACAACAATATTTCAGAAAAGGAAAATGGAGGCATAGTGAAACGATTCGTGAAAAAAATGGACAATAAGTTGACCCGTTATGTGAAAATAATCGGAATGAATCGTGGAAACTGTCCCGACTGGCATATTGGAAAAGGTGAACCAGCCTGGATTTTCGCTGATGAGATTGTGATTGAATAAAAATAATCTAACAATCAAAAAATACTGATATCATCTTAAAACATCTATAATAGAATAAAATTATGAAAAAGTTAAGCATCATGGGCTTATTGCTAGGCCTCGTTTTTTCTGTAAACATCTATAGTCAGGAAACTGAAAAGAAAATTGACAAAAAGGCGTATGAATTTACTATTGTTAAGGAAAATCCTCACACAGCTGTGCCAAATCAGTATCGGTCAGGCACCTGCTGGAGCTTCGCAGGAATAGGATTTGTTGAAGCTGAAATTCTGCGTGAAACCGGAAAATCATACAATTTGTCTGAAATGTTTATCGTTCGGTATGCTTATTCCGACAAAGCTAAAAAGTATGTCAGACTGCATGGAAGCCTCAACCTTGGCTGTGGAGGCGTTTTGAATAATGTGATGTATGTAATAAAAAATTACGGATTAATTCCAGATGATTTTTACAGGGGATTGGTGATTAATGAAGAAAAACATGTCCACGGCGAGATGGATGAGGTGTTGAAAGCCTATACGGATGCCGTGATGAAAAATGGGAACCGAAAACTCACCCCAGTCTGGAGTAAAGGATTTGATGCATTGCTCGATACCTATCTTGGCGAGATTCCTGCAGGTTTTATTATTGATGGAAAGTCTTACAATCCGAAGACATTTGCCGAAGCGACGGGATTTAATCCTGAAATGTATATTGATCTGGGATCTTACCTGGATAAGGAGTTACACAAACCTTTTGTGCTGGAAATTCCGGATAACTGGAATTGGGGATTTACGTATAATCTAACTTTGGATGAGATGATTGAAGTGCTTGATAATGCGCTCGATGATGGCTTTACTGTTGGATGGGGCGCCGATGTCAGTGAAAAGGGTTTTTCATGGAAAAATGGTGTTGCGATCGTTCCCGAGGAAAATCTTTCCGATTTAACCGGAACTGAAAAGGAAAAGTGGGAAGCACTTACAGCTGCCGAAAAAACAAAGTCGATCTATAGTTTCGAAGAAATTGTCAAAGAAAAAAACATTACACCTGAAATGCGTCAATTGGCTTATGATAACTACGAAACAACGGATGACCACAGCATGCTGATTGTTGGAAAAGCGACAGATCAAAAGGGAAATAAATACTATAAAGTCAAAAATTCATGGGGAACTGATGACCATATTTATCACGGTTATTTCTTTGCTTCTGAAGCCTATGTAAAATACAAAACTATCAATATCTTCATGCATAAAGACGCTGTACCAAAACAGATTATGAAAAAATTAGGATTTTAAATCGTTCACAAAGACTAATATAAGTATAACTAAAGTATGTATTTCATGCAATGGAGTTAGTAGATATATTTTATATTTTGAACTGATTTACAACCCAACTTGATACTGAAATGGAGAAGTTTCAGAAAAAAAACTACTTTTGAGACTTAATTTAAAAAACAAAAATATGTTATATACAATACTATTAAAAAGTCATTCTGGCCTCAGGTGGGTTTTATTATTGAGTCTTATTCTGGCGATGGTAAAATTTTTTCGGGCAGCACGCGGAACTACTCATGTAAAGCAATTAGTGCCTTATGCGCTTATCTCAATGATTCTTTTACATATTCAGGTATTACTTGGTCTGGCGATGTATTTTATAAGCCCGAAGGTTATTTTTGCGGCAGAGTCGATGAAAAACAGCGTGCATCGGTTTTATCTTGTTGAACATATCAGTCTGATGATTATTGCAGCAATAATCATAACTATTGGCTATTCAAAGACCAAGAAACAGATAAACACGCCTTTCGGAGCAAAGAAATTATTGACTTATTATTTGATTGCATTTATTCTGATATTGGTATCTATTCCCTGGCCTTTCAGAGGTTTTGGAACAGCATGGATATAATCGTTTTTCTTAATTGGATTTTTTTATGATTAATATATTGTAAGATGGAAAAATATTACAGTTTTCAAAAATCAATGCTTATTCTTATTGCAGTAGGTGTTTGGGTCATTGTTTTACAACTGATTGGAATCATTCCTCAGATCAAACCATTGCAAATTGCTTCAGAAGAAGTTTTGCAGGTGAAAGGTGTTGTTGAAGTTGAGAATGTTGTGTTTATCAAAGGCACAGTTGATGCCAACCTAGAAAGTATTAACGGCTACAGTAAATTTTACAAAGACCCACGAACTGGTGAGTTTTATGTTATTCCTATGACCGATCCTTACGAATAGAAATATTTACATAGTATATTAGTTGTAAATATTTGATTTCCAATTTTATATTTGTCAAATAATCCTATTGAATTGATGAAGAAATCGACTTGGTTTATCGTTTTTAGTATTGTTTTTGGAATGATACATAGCCTTCATTCTCAAAATCTTACATCCAGACTTGGCTCACTCGGGTTTGTAAATATTTCAAAAATCGAAATTGAAAGCAAACGGTATTCAGAAGCATACGAGATTTTTCTGAATCAACCGATCGATCATAAGGATTCAGCAAAGCAACAGTTTCAACAGCGTGTTTTTGTCCGTCATCGGGGTTTTGACCGGCCGACAGTTATGGTAACGGAAGGTTATGTCGCTGAATATGCGAAATATCCGCGTTATGATGAAGAATTGGCCTATTACCTCGATGCCAATCTGGTTGTGGTTGAACATCGGTTTTTTGGGAAAAGTGTCCCCGATCCAAAAAAGTGGGAGTATCTGACCCTTGAAAATGCTACAGCAGATTTACATAATGTCAATCAGTTATTAAAATCAATTTATACCGGACCATGGATAAGCACAGGCATCAGCAAAGGTGGTCAGACAACCATTTACTATAAATACTTTTATCCGGATGATGTGCAGGCTTCCGTTCCTTACGTTGCTCCGTTAAATTTTTCAGTGGCCGATAAAAGGGTATTTCAATTTCAGGACACAGTTGCAACCGAAGAATGCCGAACAAATCTGAAAGAGATACAGCGCGATTTGTTGGAACGAAGAGAAATATTCGGAAAAATGTTCGGTGATTCAACTGCATCGCGGCATTTGACATTTGATAAAGTTGGGGGGATTGACAAAGCATTTGAATACAACGTACTTGAATTAGGATTTGCTTATTGGCAATGGTATCCGATCCAATGCGCTGATCTTCCTAAAGCAGGAGGTGAAGCAAAGGATGTTTTCAATGCATTTGTTGCCGCTGCAGGATATGATTTCTTCGCCGACCAGAGCATTGCCGATTTTGAGCCGTTCTTCTATCAGGCACTGACAGAAATGGGATTCTATACTTATAATACGACCGATTTTAAAGATTTGCTTCTATATGTGAAAGACCCGAATTTTAACCACACCTTACCTGAGGGAATCGCTGTGAAATATGATAATAGTCTGAACCGTAAAGTAAATCGTTGGTTAAATAAAAAGGGTGACAATATGCTGTATGTATATGGCGCCTATGATGCCTGGGCTTCAACTGCTGTGCAGGTCGGAAAAAAGACAAATTCACGTAAGTATTTGCTTGCCGAAGGATCTCATGCAACACGACTTAGAAATTTTGATGAAAAACGACGGAATGAAGCCATCGAACTAGTCAAATCCTGGATAATTGATTACAAGAATCCTCAAATTAAACTTAGCAGTAGTCTTTCAGATTGAAAAACAATTGGGTTAAATCAAATCTCAGTTTGCTTGGTGCAGCCTTTATCTGGGGTTTTGCTTTTGTAGCCCAGCGCCAGGGAATGGTATTTGTCGGACCATTGACTTTCAATGGCATTCGTTTTTTACTGGGTGCCTTGGTGCTTATTCCAGCTTTTTGGCTTCTTCGTCCTGCTATTCCATCAGGTTTTCATTTAAGACCCTATCTCTTCGCAAGTATTATGGCTGGCATAGCCTTATTTGTGGCATCAACATTTCAGCAGTTAGGGATGATGTACACAACAGCCGGAAATGGTGGATTCATTACTAGTCTCTATATTATTTTTGTGCCTGTATTTGGCATTTTTCGAAAACAACCATCTTCCCGTCTGATATGGCTTGGCGCCGGGATTGCCTTTACCGGACTATATTTGCTATCAATAGACAGTAATTTTCAGATGCAGACAGGTGATATTTTGGTTTTTATAAGTGCTGTTTTTTGGGCTATGCACCTCATTATCTTATCTTATCTTTCGCCAATGCATGATTTCCGGTTACTCGCATTTGGTCAGTTTCTTTTTACCGGTATCTTAAGTTTAATTCTTGCATTCATTCTCGAAACCCCTCAGACAGAATCAATAGGTGCTGCGATGATGCCAATTTTATATGCCGGAGTGATTTCTGTTGGTATTGGATTTACATTGCAGGTGCTTGGGCAAAAGCATGCACGTGCAGATCATTCTGCCTTAATTCTGAGTTTAGAAGCCGTTTTTGCTGCCATCGGTGGCTGGCTGATCCTCGACGAAAGCATGGATTCAAAAGGATTGATTGGTTGTGCGTTGATGCTTACCGGTGTAATTATATCTCAGTTGAAAGTGAAATCAGTAAAGTAATTATCTGTGGATCACACACTATAGTAAAAACAGTATAAATTATCGCATATTATTAACCCAAACCTTCAGGTCGGTGAAAATTGGTAATGAATACAATATGGGCTTTATCCTAATCTTCAGGTGCAGTATCGAATACGGAAATTTATCATGATAGCGTATAAATAAAAAGCAGGATTTCTCCTGCTTTTGGTACCCGAGGCCGGACTCGAACCGGCACGATCGCAATGATCAAAGGATTTTAAGTCCTTCGTGTCTACCAATTCCACCACTCGGGCAACAATGGTCTATTTTTCAGAAAAAAAAACCCGAATCAACGGGATCTTTTTGGAGCGGAAAACGAGACTCGAACTCGCGACCCCGACCTTGGCAAGGTCGTGCTCTACCAACTGAGCTATTTCCGCTGAAATAAATTTCAGGTTGCAAATGTACATAAGATTTTCACATATCCTCCAAATATTTTTTGAAAAAAATGATAAAATTTGTCAGGCAATAGGCTATTTTACCAACATTTTTCTGATTTCGTGCAGTTTAAGTAAAGCTTCAACGGGTGTTAAGGTGTCAATATTGGTATTTAATATTTCATCTTTTATCTGCAACAACAACGGATCGTCCAGTTGAATGAAACTTAATTGATAATCATCAATGGAAGGTTTACCGCCAGCTGCTTTGAAAGCTTCGTTTGAGTGTGTCTTTTCGAGCATTGACAGCAGTTTGTTGGCACGGTCAATCACCTTTCGTGGCATCCCTGCCATTGTGGCTACGTGAATTCCAAAACTATGTTCACTTCCTCCTTTTTTCAGTTTCCGTAAAAATATTACCTGCTTTCCACTTTCTTTAACACTTACATGATAGTTACGGATTCTGGTAAATGATGCAGCCATCTCGTTTAATTCATGGTAATGGGTTGCAAACATAACTTTTGCCCGAAAGGCAGGATGCTCATGCAAATACTCCGTTATGGCCCATGCAATACTGATACCATCATAAGTGCTTGTGCCTCTGCCTATTTCATCAAGAAGAATCAAACTGCGTGATGAAACATTGTTTAAAATGCTGGCAGTTTCATTCATTTCAACCATAAAAGTAGATTCACCTGAAGAAATATTATCGCTTGCTCCAACACGGGTAAAAACCTTATCAACAATACCAATGGATGCCTTTTCAGCAGGAACAAAGCTGCCCATTTGTGCCATTAAAACAATGAGTGCTGTTTGGCGAAGTAAAGCTGATTTTCCTGACATATTCGGACCGGTAATAATAATAACCTGTTGCCTGTCCTGATCCAGATACACATCATTGGGGATATAGGGTTCGCCTGCAGCAAGTTGCTGTTCAATTACAGGATGTCTTCCATCCTTAATATCTATCGAATAAGTATCATTCATTGAGGGACGAGCATAATTATTCTTTCGCGCGACCACTGCAAATGAAACCAGACAATCAATGCGTGCGATGATTGTTGCATTCAGTTTGATGGGATTCAAAAATCCTGAAACAGCGACAATAAGCTGGGCAAATAAAGTAGTTTCGAGATCCTGAATACGGTCTTCGGCTCCGATGATTTTCTGTTCATACTCTTTCAACTCCTCGGTAATGTATCTTTCAGCACCTGTAAGTGTCTGTTTACGTGACCATTCGGGCGGGACTTTGTTTTTGTGAATATTGGTGACTTCAAGATAATAACCAAAAACATTGTTGTACCCAATTTTCAGACTGCTGATGCCTGTACGCTCGGTTTCTCGTTTTTGTATATTGGTCAGGTGATCCTTCCCTGATTGAGAGAGTGACCTGAGTTCGTCCAGTTCTGAAGATACCCCTGAAGCGATAATTTTACCTTTTGTCAAAACAGCGGGTGCTTCCGGATTGAGTTCACGACTGATACGATCGCGGATAATGTCACATTCATTGAGTTGTGCGGCCAACATTGATACACCAGCACCGGGATTCTCTTCACATGTTTTTTTGATCAGGGTAATTTGTTGTAAAGCTCTCGATACCTGCAACAACTCCCGTGGGTTTATCTTGCCAAGTGCAACTTTAGAAATGAGACGCTCCAGATCACCAACCAGACGGATTTTCTCCTGCAGTAAATCAATAAGTTCTCTTTGTTGAATCAATTTTTCAACAGCATTGTGCCTTTCTTCGATGGACTGTCTGTTTTTTAAAGGAAGTGCAATCCATCGGCGGATAAGACGACTCCCCATCGGTGATACTGTTTTATCGAGCACATCCAACAGGGTTTTTGCACCTTGATGGGGTGAGTTCAACATCTCAAGATTACGTAAAGTAAATTTATCAAGCCATACAAAATTGCCTTCATCGATGCGCGAAATAGCCGAGATGTGCTCAATTTTATCATGGTGTGTCTCGATAAGATAATGAAGGGCAGCTCCGGCTGCAATCACGCCAAGAGAAAGGTTTTCAACACCAAATCCTTTGAGCGAGGTCGTCTTAAGATGCCGGCACAAAATTTCATTTGAGAAATCAGTAGTGAAAACCCAATCATCGAAAACATTGATGTAAAATTTATCACCGTAGGTTTCAATAAAATGTTTGCGCTTGTTCCGCTGAATGATTACCTCACTTGGATTAAAACTTTGAAGTAGTTTTTCAATGTAATCCTTGTCGCCTTCCGCTACATAAAATTCACCTGTTGAAATATCCAAAAAACTGACACCTGATAAGCTGTCACCCAAATGAACTGCTCCGAGAAAGTTATTTTCTTTCTGACTTAATACATTGTCATTGTAGGAAACACCTGGTGTAACCAATTCAGTAACACCTCGTTTCACAATTTTTTTTGTCAGTTTTGGGTCTTCAAGCTGATCGCAGATGGCAACACGGTAACCAGCCCTGACCAACTTTGGAAGGTAAGTATCGAGAGAATGGTGCGGGAAACCAGCCAGTTCGATAAAAGTGGCAGATCCATTCGCACGGCGGGTGAGAATAATTCCTAAAATACTTGATGCTTTGATTGCATCTTCCCCAAATGTTTCATAAAAGTCACCCACGCGAAACAATAGCAATGCATCAGGATATTTGCTTTTAATGCTGTTGTATTGCTTCATCAGCGGCGTTTCAGGAATGGATTGGGTCATAAATCAGGATTGTAAATGCTTTTTTCAGGCTTATTCATTGCAAATATACAAGTTGCATCGGTAATTGAGTCAATCAATAAACCAACTATTTTTGCAAAAGTATAAAACCAAAGGACAAGTCGATGCGAAAACTAAGTATGGATGAGCTTAACCGATTGAATGTGAATGAATTCAAGAAAATTGACAAGATTCCTCTTGTAGTAGTTCTAGATAATATAAGGTCACTTAATAATATTGGCTCAGTATTCAGGACTTCTGATGCCTTTCGGGTTGAATCTGTATTTCTTTGCGGCATAACGGCTTGTCCGCCTCACAGGGATATCCATAAAACAGCACTCGGTGCAACAGAATCGGTGGATTGGCGCTATTTCGAAAATACGACAGATGCGATCAGATTTCTGAAAGAAAATAAATTTCAGATCATTGGTATTGAACAAACTGATAATAGTGTAAGCCTGCCGGATTACGTTCCCGAAGGTAAAACGGCCATCATTTTAGGTAACGAAGTTGATGGCGTTGATTCTGAAGTCCTCGACTTATGCGATTTCACGGTTGAAATACCCCAGGAAGGGACAAAGCATTCACTTAATATTTCAGTTTGTGCCGGTATAATTATTTGGCACTTTTACTTGCAATCGGTTAAAATAGTGTAACTTATCAATTTATTTTGCGTAGAAGTGAACAAAATGATTTATTTTAAAGTTTATTTGACTGTTTGAATTGAGTTATTTAATAAATTTGCAACAAAATCAATAAATTATTTTGATTTATTTTAAATTTTAAGTACTTTCGCAACAAAGTGAAAAAATTATAAACATCCATTAAATCAATTGAATACTTATCTAAAAGTAACGTTATGAAAAATCATTACAAACTCACCCGAATGGTATTGATTGCGATGATAGCAATCCTTCCATTGACCTTTTTTGGTCAGGATAAAGCCGAAGAGGCAAAAAGCGATAAAAAGTCATCCTCATTTTCACCTTATTGGTATTTGTTGGGTGACCTTGGCGTAGCCACTCATCATGGAGATTTGGCTCAGTATGGTTTTGCTTTCGACCCAAAATTCATCAAATTAAATGGTCACTTAGGTGGTGGTTATCAGTTTGGTGGTGTCCTTGGTGCCAATATTAAATTAGGTCGTGGCTACTTAGGTGGTGAAAAAGATGAGTTGAATGCGATTCTCGATTACAATGACTATTTCGAAGGGAATGCTAATCTGACCATTAATATGGTAAACCTATTGTTTGGAACTGATCAGGACAGGTTTTTTAGTGTGACTCCACATTTTGGAGTTGGTCAGATGCAATACAAAGCCACAGCAATTGATCAAACCACAGGTGCAATTATAAGCCAAGTTGGTTATGATGGTGATAAAGGTGGAATTAGTGGCAGAAATGTTGTCTTAACCGTTCCTGTCGGACTCGATTTAGGCTTCAATATTAATCCTAAATGGGATTTGTATATGGATTACACCTTTAATTTCGTCGATTCCGATATTCTTGATGCCTATGCTTATGGCGACAAGATGATGAGAACAGATATGTACAGTAACCTGAATGTTGGTGCCCGTTATAAATTTGGCGCTTCAGGTGCCAAAAAAATGGCTAAAAACTTTGATCAGGTACTTGTTGAAGCAACACCAAGTGTGATGGAAGAAAAAGGTGATTCAGTTATTGTAACTGTTAAAGGTACCATTCCTCCAAAATATTTCGATAAAAAATCAGCCATGAACATCACTCCTGTGATTGTTTATGAAGGTGGCTCAACCCCAATGGAACCTATCAGTTTAAAAGGTGAAAACGCAGTTGGCGATGGTCAGGTTATCAGCTACAAAAATGGTGGTACTTTCACACATACCGCAAAAGTTCCTTACAATCCAAATATGAACGTAAGTGAATTGGTTATTGCTCCAATGATTTATACGCCTAAAAGCGAAACTCAGGCTACCCGCGAAGCAATTCAGGAAAAAGAACAGTATTTTACAGCAGACCAGCGCAAATTGGCTGATGGTGTAATCTATACTTCAAAAAGATTGGCCGAAGATGAAATGTCTACATCTACAACAGCCCATGGTTATGAAAAAGTAACAGTATTTACCAAAAATGCAGATCTTTATTTCAAAGTAAATATGGCTGACCTTGATCTCAAACAACCATTGAACAAGAAAGATGAAAACATGGCATTACTTAATGGTATGTCATCTGATATTCAAAAAGGCTGGGCTGTTAAGGAAATTTCAATTGCAGGCTGGGCTTCACCTGAAGGAGAAGAAACATTCAATGCAGGTTTGTCAGAAAGACGTGCCAATACTACTGAGAAATATGTGAAAGATCAGTTGAATAAACTGGCTAAAGACAAAAACGCAAAACTTGGATTTACCAAAGCAGATGAAATCGCTTTCACAAAATCAGGAAATGGTCCTGACTGGAATGGATTTATGAATGCTGTTGAAGGATCATCTATCAAAGATAAAAACGCGATTCTTAATGTGGTTCGTTCTGCAAATCCTGCAAGCCGCGAACAAGAGATCAGAAATATGATTTTGATTTATCCGGAACTGGAAAAAGAAATTCTTCCTCCATTGCGTCGCGCTATCATTTCGGTAAATACATTTGAACCAAAGAGAACTGATTCCGAAATTTCAAGTCTTGCCCTTTCAAGTCCTGAGAGTTTAAGTCTGAATGAACTGCTTTATGCAGCAACTTTGACCGCTGATCCTGCAACACAGAAGACTATTCTTGCAAGCACAATGCGTTTACATCCTAAATGCTTAAGAGCGGTTGTAAATGCAGCAGATGCAGAAATTGCACTTGGAAATTATGATGCAGCAAAGACTTTACTTGAAAAAGGATTGACCATGACAGATAAATCAGCTGAGGTTTACAATAATTTAGCTGTTGTTGCAGTACATCAGAAAGATTATGCAGCTGCTGAGAATCATTTGGCAAAAGCAAAACAATTAGGCGCTGATGTTTCTTATAATGAAGGTATTGTCAGTATTTACAAAGGTGATTATTCAAAAGCAGTTAACGCATTAAAAAGCAAAAAATGCGATTATAACTTAGGATTAGCCCAAACTTTGAATGGCGACCTTGCTGGTGCAAAATCTACACTTGATTGTGCTCCTGTTACAGGTGAGTCACTCTATCTGAAAGCCATCATCGGAGCACGTTCTAACGACAAGGAAATGTTGTATAGTAACCTGATGAAAGCAATTCAGAAAAATGAAGATTATAAAAATCAAGCTAAATGGGATCGTGAATTCATGAATTATTTCAATGAACAGGATTTCATGAATATTGTTAAGTAACAATTTTATTTAATGGATATTAAAACCCGTCTGAGTTTCAGGCGGGTTTTTTTTATGGAAAATTCATCTGATATTTAGAAATTGTTATTAACTCTCACTAGTTAAAATCTGATTCAACCTATAACCAAAATGGTTAAATGAATATCATAGTGCTTTTGAAATGGTATGTGATCTGAAAGTTGGAATTAAGAAATCGCTATACGATGTACTCCAATATCATAAGGTTGGTTGATTATGTCAATAATGTTATGATAATCATCATCCTGGTGAACAAAATCAATGCTGTTAGTGTCAAGAATCAATATTCTCATATCTTTTTGTTGCCTGATAAACTCGAAATATCCTTCCTGAATACGATAAAGATAATCATCCTGAATCTGTTGTTCATAGGACCTCCCTCTGAGCCTGATGTTTTTCTGTAATTTTTCTACATCAAGATATAAGTAAACCAATAAATCTGGTTTTGGAAGGCTTGCACTTATGAAATTGAAAAATCGTGTAAACAGCGCAAGCTCGTCCTCAGGTAAGGTTTTGCGTGCAAAAATCAATGATTTCATGATGTAATAATCTGAAATGATAAATGACTTAAACAAATCAAACATTCCTAACTGATCTTTTAATTGTTGAAAACGGGAAGCCATAAATGACATTTCTAAAGGAAATGCATATTTATCCTGGTCTTCGTAGAACTTAGGAAGAAAAGCATTATCCTCAAATTGTTCTAGAATTAGTTTGGCATTGTAGTCATTCGAAATACGTGTTGCCAGCGATGTTTTACCCGCTCCGATGGTCCCTTCAATGGCTATAAAATTGTATTGCATCATTGTTGCAAAGATAACGATCTAATCTTTCCGCTACTCAGAAGAAATATGCAGTACAACTTCATTTTTATCAACAAGTTTATCAAGAATTTCTTTCTGGCTGCATTGTAATCCGGGATGGATGAAATTGGGGGCTATTTCGGCCATCGGAACCATTGTGAAACTTCGTGTGTGCAATCTGGGATGTGGAATAGTCAATGATTCACTTTGGATGATTTCGTCATTAAAGTATAAAATGTCTAGGTCAATCGTTCTTGAATGATATCCTGTTCCAATGCGTTTGCGTCCAAGTTGTTTCTCGGTTTTTATCAATTTATCAAGCAATTCATATGCGTTGAGTTGTGTTTCAATCCAGATCACCTGGTTCAGAAACAAATTATCTGACTCAAATCCCCATGGAGCCGTTTCAAAGACAGAAGATCTGACAATTATTCGAATGCAGAATCTGCTGATTTTCTCAATAGCCTTTTCTAAATTTTCTTCACGGTTACCCAGATTGGTTCCCAGGAGAATGTAGGCTTTATTTGAGGTCATTTTGTTTGGATAGGTTGTGGTTATACACCACTGGCGAGTATATCCTGTGTAGTATTGGTTTTCTTCAGACTCCGGATAATCGCTTCCATTTTAAAACCATAATTCAAATCCGATGCCCATGTTCCGGCCAATGAATGGATGTCGGGAGCAATACCTCTTTTTACAAAGGCAAACCTTGTGTCAACAAGCTTGGTTGTCAGTGGTTCGTGGCTGGCATACGCTTTCAGGTGTTGAATATGCGCTCTGATTCCAACTTCAATACTTTCAAAGCTTGCTCCTGTATTCTCTTTTCCAACCGCACCAAGACCGCAAAAATTATATTGCTCAGCTTTCACAGAGCCATTGAACCGTAAAAAACCTGTTTCGAGGCACATCTGACTAAAGGCAATGTCATGGTTAATACCCTCAATAGCACAGTCAGTAATATAGGCATCAATAATTCTGCTAACAAAATGCTTATCGAGTTTTGGATTATTTGAAAGTATAAATCCTGTAAGCTGACTTTTTGTGGTCATTGCCACAGATTGTATGAGTATGGTTGGTTTGTAGCGGATTTCTACTTCCGGCAGATCAAAAATTAATAGGGTATAAGGATTTAAAATGGAAGTGTCGGTGAGCAGCAATTGATTTTGGGCATTGATCTGGTCAATCAATGAGTCGGTTTTGGTGTATGGTTTGCTGTATGTGTTTTGTGTTTTGCCGCCGATAACCATTACAATTACAATCATCATACAGAGAACTGCTGACAGAATAAGAAATCTTTTATTGTGAAGGATAAATTTTGTTATCAAAACTTGAGCGTTTATTGCCAGTACAAAGATTATGCAGAGTTTTGATTGTTTAGACAGGGTTTGGATTTATTTTTACACAAATTATTGTTAATATTGTAATATGAATTACAGTGTCGGGAAAAATGCTCATGTTCATAACCGGACAGTTGTTGCTCAGCTTCGGCCAATCATTATTGAAATGCTTATTGACTATATTTTATAATGATCACACAGACAACGTATTATAAAATTATGCATGATTTATGTATAGTATTTACTTATTCTATTAATCACATAAAACGTTAACCAAATGAAAGAATTTTTTAAATTCATGTTCGCTTCCCTTTTGGGAACGCTGCTGACCTTGTTACTACTATTGTTTATTTTTATCGGTATGATTTCAGCACTGGTCTCAATGGCTGATAATGAGCAGGTAAAACTAAAAACCAACACCCTTTTAACGATTAAATTTGATCAGCCTATCGTTGACCGATCGAGTAACAATCCGCTTGAGAATTTTAATTTTATGTCATTCAAAGCAGAGAACACACTTGGATTGAATGATATTTTGAAAAATATCGAGAAAGCGGCCATTGACCCGAACATCAGTGGGATTTATATGGATTTATCCAGCATGAACGTCGGCATGGCAAATCTGGAAGAGATTCGGTTGAAATTATTGAAATTTAAAGAATCAGGTAAGTTTATCATTAGTTATTCGGAGGATTATAGCCAGGCCACTTATTATCTGGCAAGTTTATCAAACGAAATCTATCTCAATCCTGAAGGAGTCGTTATGTTCAAAGGTTTAAGTTCGCAACTCGCATTTATCAAGAATATGCTTGAGAAGCTTGAGATTGAACCTCAGATTATCCGTGGTCCGAACAACAAGTTTAAAAGTGCTGTCGAACCATTGATGTATGACAAGATGAGTGAAGCCAATCGTGAACAGATGCAAACACTTCTTAATTCTATTTGGGGAAAATTGATTAGTTCAATCAGCGAAAGCCGCAATATAAGTATTGCTGAGTTAAATCTTATCGCTGATAATCTGGAACTCGCTACAGCAGAAAAGGCGATGGAATATAAGTTTGTTGACGGACTGGCATACAAGGACGAAATCCTCGCCAAGCTTCGCCAGAAAACCGGAGTGGCTGAGAAAGACGATATTGAATCAGTTTCTATTGGTAAATATACAAAAGCTGAGGTTGGTGAGAAAAATACTAGCCGTAATAAGATTGCGGTGATCTATGCAATTGGTGAGATTTCGAGTGGTGAAGGATCAGAAACTTCTATCGGATCGGAAAGTTTATCGAAAGAGATTCGTAAAGCCCGTGAAGATGAAAAGATCAAGGCAATTGTTTTCCGTGTGAATTCACCGGGTGGAAGTGCTCTGGCATCTGAAATAATCCGTCGTGAGGTTGAACTGGCCAAAAACACAAAGCCATTCATTGTTTCGATGGGTGATGTGGCTGCTTCAGGAGGATATTGGATCTCGACCAATGCCGATTATATTTTTGCCGATGAAACCACCATTACTGGTTCAATTGGTGTATTTGGTATTATCCCTAATATGAAAGGATTGTTTAACAATAAGTTAGGAATAACTTTTGACAAGGTAATGACAAATAAAAACGCTGATTTCTTTGGAACAATGGAACCTTTGAGTGAATACCAGTTTGCTAAGATTCAGGATGATGTGGTGCGCATTTATGATGATTTTACAGGTTTGGTAGCCCGCACACGTAATCTGCGTCAATCTTATGTAGATAGTATCGGTCAGGGTCGCGTTTGGGCTGGAAGTGATGCGGTGAATCTTGGTTTGGTTGATAAAATAGGCGGAATTGAAGATGCCATTGCTTATGCCGCCGAAAAAGCATCATTAGGAAAAGATTTCAAGATTACTGAGTTGCCGGTTCAGAAAGACCCTGTTCAAAAACTGATTGAGGAGATGGGCGGACAGACCCGTGTAAAAGCCACATTGAAACAACAGTTAGGCGATTATTATGGCTATGTTGAATATCTCGAACAAGTGAAAGGAATGACAGGCATTCAGGCCAGGTTACCTTTTAAGATGGTTATTGAATAAAATCATTTGATTGAATTATTAGAAATTGTCTAAAATTTATCCTTTGGCATTTTTTTGTGAATTAAGCCCTCATACCTCGTTAAAATCTCCGTCAATAGCGCTGCTATTAACGTCAATTTTGCCTCGTCTGAGAACTTAATTCTTCAAAAAACTACTCAAAAATAAAATCTAGACAGTTTCTTAGAAAAGCCCGTCAAACATGAGTTAGGCGGGCTTTTCAATTATAGGTATGTGCCTGTGTAAAAATCTTTACAAGAAAACTAAAACCCTTTAAGATTGTTTTTCAGAATAATCATTAAACTGTCTGTTGAAATTTTATTTGAATAGCCCGGCAAGGCATTTAGCCAGGTTCCGTAACAGGCATTTGGTAAAACAATCCAACGTTTTCCAAATTCTTTTCTGTTTTCTATTGTTTGTGTAGTTCGGACTGAAGCATCCGTTTCATCAAAAATTGAGTTGAAGTCTCCTAAATTATCTCCTACAAAAAGCACAATATCATATTTTGCTAAAACTTGCTGACGGCGCTCTTCTTTGTCGTTACTCGTGGTGCGTGTCATAACGTGAATGGAATCTGCAAATGGAAAGTTTGTCTCATTTAAATTTTTGATCGTTACCTGCTTAAACTCCTCTTTTCGGTTGGTGATATAGAATACCTCTACTTTTTTAGCAGCGGCATAAGATAAAAACTCCTGAGCTCCGGGCACTGCTTCTGCTGAAGCGCTGTACATCCATTCGCTCCATTGTATAGGATAATTAAAATTTCCAATGATTGAAGCTGCCTGATACGGACTATTATCCAATACTGTTTCGTCAATATCTACAACGATGGCAAGAGGTTTTGACTTTTTTAAGAGTAATTCTTCCTCTAAACGCAACGATGCAAGGTTGAATGCCTGAAAACACAAGGCTTTGTATTCGCTTGCCTGCTGTTGATACAGGGTTGCATATAAGGTCGCGTTTGCCAGATTTGCAGGGATTGGTTTATTTACCGGAGCCTGACAGGAAGTTAGGATGATGGCCACACTCAACACGAGGCTGAAAAGAAATGATTTGTTCATGTTATTTTTTTCTTACGAAGATAAAAAAAGCCGGTCAATCTGACCGGCTTTACTATTAATTGTCTGGAATTATTTTTTTGAATAATCCATTGCTTCTAAGCGTTTATAGTGATTGTAACGCCATTGCGCGTTTTCCATTGCCATATCAGCCAACATACCAGCCTGTTCAGGGAAGGTTTTGCGTAAAGAAGAGAATCGTACTTCACTTGAAAGGAAATCCTGGAATTTTGTCCAATCCGGTTCTTTCGAGTCAAGTTGGAATGGATTTTTTCCTTCGGCTTCCAAAGCAGGGTTGTATCTGAACATCTGCCAGTAACCAGCTTCAACAGCCAGTTTTTCTTCATACTGTGTTTTTCCCATGCCAACGCGCAATCCATGGTTAATACATGGTGCATAGGCAATAATAATTGATGGCCCTGGGAATGCTTCAGCTTCCTTCAATGTTTTAAAGAATTGATTCTGGTTGGCTCCCATGGCAACCTGTGCAACATAAATGTAACCATAACTCATCATCATCGAACCAAGATCTTTTTTCTTCACTCTCTTGCCAGAGGTAGCGAATTTGGCTACTGCTCCAACAGGCGTCGATTTTGAAGCTTGTCCGCCGGTATTTGAGTAAACCTCAGTGTCAAGAACCAGAATATTTACGTTCTCACCGGAAGCGAGTACATGATCCAATCCACCAAATCCAATATCATAAGCCCAACCATCACCACCAAAGATCCAGTTTGATTTCTTAACAAAATATTGTTTCAGTGCAAGTAGTTCTTTTGCTGAATTATCTTTTTGTCCTTCAAGTACTTTCAGCAAATTAGCTGATGCGGTTTTTGATTCTTCTGCATTGTCAAAAGCGGCAATCCATTTTTCGAATGCTTCTTTTCTTTCATTGGAAATATCCGTTTTAAGTGCATCCTGCATCCTTAATGAAATGCGCTCACGCAATTTGTTTCCGGCAATAGCCATACCAAATCCGTATTCTGCATTGTCTTCGAACAAAGAGTTTGCCCATGCCGGCCCTTTACCTTCTGCATTGGTGCAATAAGGAGTGCTAGGTGCTGAACCTCCGTAAATGGATGAACAACCTGTTGCATTGGCAACCATCATACGATCACCATACAGTTGCGTAATGGTTTTGATATAAGGTGTTTCACCGCAGCCTGCGCAGGCACCTGAAAACTCAAACAAAGGTTGTGCAAACTGGCTATTCTTTACCGTTGCGGTTTTATCAACGATGGTATCTTTATAAGTTACATGTTTGGCGAAATAATCCCAACGGCCAACCTCTTCAAGTTGTGATTCGAGTGGTTTCATTACCAGGGCTTTGGCAGGAGATGGACAAACATCGGCACAATTGCCGCAACCTGTACAGTCTAAAGTACTTACCTGAATACGGAATTTGTGAGGTGCAAATTTTCCTTTGGTTGTCTGGTATGTTGTTCCTTCAGGCGCTTTGCTTTCTTCGTCAGCATTAACCAGGAATGGACGGATAGCAGCGTGAGGACAAACATAAGAACACTGGTTACACTGAATACACTCATCAGTTTGCCATTCCGGAACAGTAACAGCGATACCACGTTTTTCGTAAGCCGTTGTTCCTGAAGGGAAGGTACCATCTTCACGATGTAAGAATGCACTTACCGGAAGATCGTCGCCTTTCATGCTGTTGATAGGTTGAACAACATTACGGATGAATTCAGGAATTGACAAATCTACTTCAGGTGTAACAAGTTTCAATTTTGCCCATTCAGCAGGAACTTCCACTTTTTCAACTTCACCACCACGGTCAATGGCAGCATAATTCATTTTGACTATTTTTTCACCTTTATTACCATAAGATTTTAAGGTGAAAGCTTTCATTTTTTCGACCGACTGTTCGTAAGGAATGATTTCGGCAATTTTAAAGAATGCCGATTGCATAATTGTATTGGTGCGGCCTCCAAGTCCGATTTCATCCGCAATTTTGGTAGCGTTGATGATGAAAAATGAAATGTCATTTTCGGCAAGGTATTTTTTGATCTCATCAGGGAGTTTCGATTTTGTTTCTTCGGCATCCCAGATACTATTTAACAGGAACATACCGCCTTTTTTCAATCCTTTGGTCATATCATATTTTCCAAGGTAGGAAGGAACATGACATGCAACGAAATCAGGTTGATTTACAAGATAAGTCGAGCGGATCGGGTTATCGCCAAAACGTAAGTGAGAAGTGGTGATACCGCCCGATTTCTTTGAGTCGTAAGCAAAATAAGCCTGTGCATATTTATCGGTCGTTTCACCAATGATTTTGATCGAGTTTTTGTTCGCCCCAACAGTACCATCAGCACCAAGTCCATAGAATTTGGCTTCATAGGTTCCTTTAGGAGCTACATTAATCTCAGGAAGCAATGGCAATGAAAGGAATTTCACATCATCAACGATACCAACGGTGAAACCCGTTTTAGGCTCATTCATTTTCAGATTGTTATATACTGAAAGCATCATGGCTGGTGTAGTGTCTTTCGAACTTAAACCATAGCGGCCACCAACAATCAACGGCGCATTTTTGCGACCATAGAAAACATCTTTCACATCCAATAACAATGGTTCGCCGTTGGCGCCTATTTCTTTGGTGCGATCGAGAACAGCGATACGTTTCACTGTTTCAGGAATAACTTTCAATAAATATTGTGTTGAGAATGGGCGGTAGAGGTGAACCGCAACCAATCCAACTTTTTCACCTTTTGCAGCAAGATAATCAACAGTTTCACGTATGGTTTCGGTAACTGATCCCATGGCAATGATGATGTTTTCGGCATCAGGTGCACCATAATAGGTAAACGGATGGTATTCGCGACCAGTCATTTTGCTGATGGTCTGCATATAATCTTCAACCATATCAGGAATGCCATCGTAAAAAGTGTTGGCAGCTTCTCTTGATTGGAAATAGATATCAGGATTTTGAGCAGTACCGCGGGTTACAGGATTTTCCGGGTTCAATGCTTTTTCACGGAAACGGGCCAGTGCTTCCCAATCGAGCAATGGTTTCAGGTCTTCCATCTGGAAATAAGAAACTTTTTGAATCTCATGTGAAGTGCGGAATCCATCAAAGAAATGAAGGAAAGGAACACGTGATTTGATTGCGCCAAGGTGGGCAATTACAGCAAGGTCCATGATTTCCTGAACACTTCCTGTAGCCAGCATAGCAAATCCGGTTTGACGTGTGCTCATTACGTCGCTGTGATCGCCGAAAATTGAAAGAGCCTGTGCTGCCAGACTGCGGGCAGTCACATGGAAAACACCGGGTAATAATTCACCGGCAATTTTGTACATATTTGGAATCATCAATAACAATCCCTGTGATGCAGTGAAGGTAGAAGTTAAAGCGCCGGCCTGCAACGAACCATGCACTGCTCCGGCAGCACCGCCTTCAGATTGCATTTCAGCAACATGCACGGTTTCGCCAAAAATATTTTTACGGCCATTGGATGCCCATTCATCAACATATTCGGCCATTGTGGATGAAGGAGTGATAGGATAAATAGCGGCCACTTCGCTGAACATATAGGCGATATGCGCTGCGGCATAGTTCCCGTCACAGGTTATAAATTTCTTTTTACTTTCCATATCTAATTTATTTTGAGTAACTTATGTTTAAAATTTCAATATTATGCTTTCAGAGCGCAAAATTACTAATAATATACTTGGAGACTAAGAGGTTTTGACCAATAAGACAGGTTTAAAAGCTAATTTATAATCATTTTAGATTAGTGTATGAATTCATCTACTTTTGAATTTTGTATAAATTTACCGCTCGAAAAAGCAATTATTTAAACTGAAATTTTAAACTTAAAAATATGAATCTCAAGACCAAATACCTCGGGTTGGAGTTAAAAAATCCGATTATTGTTGGAGCAAGTAATCTCGTTACGGATCATGATATGCTCAAAAAAATCGAAGATGCGGGTGCTGCAGCCATCGTTTACAAGTCTCTCTTTGAAGAGCAGATTCATCTCGAAAACCTGGAGTTACATCAGGACATGACTGATTACAATGATCGCAATGCCGAAATGAATAATTTGTTTCAGGATAATTTATTTGAGGCAGGTCCTGAAGAGTTTCTGCATAAATTCAGCAAAGCAAAAAAAGCGGTTAATATTCCAATGATTGCCAGTTTAAATGCAGTGTATGATGAGAGCTGGTACGAATTTGCAAAAAAACTGGAAGATGCCGGAGCAGATGCTATTGAGTTGAATTTTTATTCAACGCCTGCTGATTTTGATCTTGACGGACGTAGTATTATCAACGAAGAGCTAGATGTGATTGAGGGTGTAAAAGCTGCTGTGAAAATTCCGGTGAGTGTGAAACTTAGCCCTTTCTACACCAATCCACTTTTTACAATTTCAGAAATGGATAAAAAAGGTGTTGATGGTCTGGTTTTATTCAATCGTTTATTTCAACCTGATATCAATATTGATTCCGAAGCACATCATTTTCCTTATAATTTAAGTCATGAGCAGGATAATCGTCTTGCACTGCGCTTTGCCGGTTTGCTTTATGGTAACGTAAAAGCCGATGTCTGCGCATCCATGGGAATATTTACAGGCGCCGATGTGATTAAAATGATTCTTGCAGGAGCCAATGTTGTGCAGATTGTGAGCACATTGTATAAACATGGCCCAAAGCAAATCACTAAAATGCTCGAAGATATTGAAATCTGGATGGCTTCGAAACAATATAACTCACTTGAAGATTTTCGTGGTTCTTTATCAGCAAAGAACACCAAAGATCCATTTACTTATCGCAGGGCACAATACGTGGATATCCTGATGAAATCGAATGAAATATTTAAGAGTTATCCGATGAGGTAAGAGTATCTTGCTCTGATTCCACTATAAAACTATAAATCCAAAACCGTAAATTGAAGTTCGATTTACGGTTTTGTTTTTCCTGTGTTTTCTGGATGAAGTTCTATAATTATGTCCATTTGTTTTGTAATTAATGTAATTTCGCTAAAAGAATCTGAATGAATTTTAATAACAAGACTTTCTGGATTACTGGTGCTGCATCCGGCATGGGCCGGAGTGTTGCTGTTGAGATTTCAAAGTCGAAAGCGAGGTTGGTTATCTCTGACAGGGATGCTGCAGGATTAATTGAAACCGCGTCGATCATTAAAAGTAATGGAAGCGAAGTGATTTCAGAGGTTTTGGATATGTCGGACAATACATCTATAAACCTGACAGCCCGGAAAGTTTTGCAGGAAGTAGTAAAGATTGACGGATTGTATCAGTTTGCAGGTATCAGTCAGCGTTCATTGGTGGTTGATACACCCATTGAGAATGATCGTAAAATTATGGAGATTAATTTCTTTGGTGTAATCGCATTGGCAAAAGCAGTGTTACCCTCGATGATTGCACAAGGTGGAGGACAAATGGCAGTTACCTCAAGTCTGGTTGGGAAATTCGGATTCCCTTACCGCTCGGCCTATTCGGCATCAAAACATGCCTTACATGGCTATTTTGAAAGTTTAATGGCTGAAAATGAAAAACATAATATCCGGGTTAGTATTCTGATACCAGGCAGAATTCAAACAAATATTTCTAAGTTTGCACTCGACAAGGAAGGCAGGGAATATGGTAAAATGGATGCCGGACAAGCCAATGGAATTACTGCTGAAAAGGCTGCACGACAGATTTGCAGAGGTTTACGAAGAGAAAAAAAAGAAGTGTTGGTTGGCGGAAAAGAGTTGCTGATGTTATATATCAGACGATTTCTGCCTTCATTATATTATAAACTGGCGGTTAATTTAAAACCGACTTAATCAAATCGAATTTTCATGAAAATGCAAATCAATGGAATTCAGCAGTTAGGTGTTGGTGTAACAAATATTGAAGAAGCCTTCGCCTGGTATCGTAAACATTTCGGTATGGATATCAAAATGTTTGAAGATGCTGCTATGGCAGAACTGATGCTACCTCATACTGAGAATCAACCACGTAGCCGTCATGCAATTCTTGCATTGAATATGCAGGGTGGTGGTGGATTTGAAATCTGGCAACATACCGCGCGCGAACCACACCATGCAGGTTTTGAGCTACAGCTTGGGGATCATGGTATTTTAATCGGCAAACTAAGAACATCAGATGTTGGCAAAGCATTTCAGTATTGTCGGCAACTGGGATTGAAATTGTATGGTGGAATCGTTAAAAATCCATCAGGAACAGAGCATTTTTTTGTGAGTGATATTTACAACAATATATGGGAAATTATCCAGACAGGACCTCCTGTATTTAAGACCCAATCAATTACCGGCGGTGTTTATGGTGTGGTCATAGGTGTAAAAGATGCCGGCAAAAGTTTGGTCGTGTACCGTGATTTACTCGGTTTTGATATAGTTGAATATGATATCGTTGACAGTTTTGCTGATTTAAAAGATATTCCTGGTGGAAGAAATACCTGCCGGAGAATATTGCTTAAACACAGCCGAAAGGTAAATGGAGCGTTTAGTCCTGTGCTTGGGCCAAGTTGTATCGAACTTGTTCAAACCCTGGAATATAAGGGTAAGGAAATTTATGAAGGAAGAATCTGGGGTGATCCGGGTTTTATCCATCTTTGTTATGATATCAATGGAATGGACGATCTGCGTGAAAGAGCAAATGCTTTGGGTTTTCCTTTTACTGTTGACAGTTCAGTTGAGCATGATACGTTTGATATGGGCGAAGCAGCAGGGAGTTTTGCTTATATACAGTCACATGAAGGCACCTTGATTGAATTTGTTGAAACCCATAAAATCCCGTTGATAAAGAAAATTGGCTGGTATCTGAACTTTGATAACCGCAAAATCAAACCGCTGCCGCGCTGGGTTTTTCGATTGTTTGGGGTGATGCGGGTGAAGTAGGTGGAAGTTGGAAGATGGAAGACCGAAGCTTGTTTTTACAAGTAAATATTTATTATTATAAATTGTTCTTAGAAGTAAAATCCTAATTCCTGAACTATGAAGCCAAAAGTAATGTTGCGTTTTGCCTCAGGCTTGCTGCTGTTTTTTGCGCTTGGACATATTGTCGGGCATATCACACGTCATGATACCAAAGATATCAGGATTCAGAAAGTATTGAAAGTGATGGCCGAGAATAAATTTGATATGTATGGCCAATTACGCAGCTATGATGAAAACTACAGCGGAATGAGTCTGAACCTGATTTTCTCTCTTGTAGCTTTAGCAGTTATCTTATGGATATTATCGATCTTCACCGAAAGAAACCGTGTTTTGGTCAGGGCATTATTGGTTCCTATAAGTTTTTGCCTGATTGGGTTCTCCATCACTGGTTTTCTGTTTTTCTTCCCTATTCCGGCCTACACCAGTTTTATTGCAGCTGTTTTCACAACTGTCGCGATGTTTACCATGGTGAATAAAAATAGTGAGCTAAAGTGAGCTAAAGAGTTCGGAGTGAGCTAGAGTGAACTAAAGTGAGCTAAAGTTGAAAATGATAAACACATCAACCTATCAACTAATCAACCTGTCACCCTGAGCGTAGTCGAAGGGCATCAACCACATCTAAACAAAAAACAAAATAACCCCGCCAACGCTTACCGCGGCTCCGATATAATCAATCAGATGGACTTTTTGTTTCATTATCATCGCAGCCGGTGGGATAATCAATATCGGTACAATGGCCATAAGCGTAGATGCAACGCCGGTATTGGTATGTTGAATGGCTATCAGTGAGAATGAGACGCCAAGAAAAGGCCCGAAAAATGACCCTGTTAAAATGCCGGCCATGGCTTTTTTATTCGAAAATGCGCTGGTAACCAGCGCTGATTTACGTGTAATGGCAATTATGGCAGCGAAACCGATGAATCCGGCAATGATTCTGATTTGTGTTGAAGCAAATGGATCGTATTCACGCATGCCGTATTTGCTTAAAACCAGTCCGCCAGCCTGACCAAGCACCCCGAAAAATGCAAATAGAATCCCTTTCAGCGGGTAATTCAGCTTGTATTTGTTTTCTTCATTGTTTCTGCTGAATATCGTCATGGCAATGCCTCCAACCGTCAGGGTCATGCCAAAAAGATGTTGTGTGGTCATTCTTTCACCAAGGACAATCCATCCAAGCACAACAGTAACCGGCGGAACAAAAGTCATGATGAGCATGGCGATACGCGAACTGATGAGTGTATAACTTTTAAAAAGGAAATAGTCACCAAAAACAAAGCCGATCAAACCCGATAAACTGAGCCACAACCATGCATGAGTATCGGCATCGGTTGGCAGGAAATAACCGCGGTAAAACCATGAAAAAACAGAAAGAAAAACAAGTGCAAAGCCAAGTCGCATAATATTCACTGCCAGTGAGCCAACCCTTTTACTGGCAATTTCGAATGCGATGGCTGTAATGGTCCAGAAAAACGCCACCAATAATGATGCTATCTCACCGGAATAGGTTGAATGAGGCATGGATTAAAATTTAGCGGCGAAGATAATGTTTTTAGTAGAGGTTTTACTTGGGGACGATCCTCGGATAATTTAAAAGAAAAATCCACCTTTTTTACTTCGGCTGCGTGATGAACTGAATCCAAAAACACCCAATAAACCACGTGTTAGTTCACGCGAAACCTCACGGGCGATGGTTTTGGTAACCGGACTCTTCATGATCGATTCAAAGGTTTCCATACCATACGACTGGCTTTGTTCCTGTTGTGAGAAATCGTTGTCAGTAATTTCACGATCCGGGTTCGTGTTTTGATTCACTTTTTTGCGCAGCAACTCGAAAGCGCTGTCACGGTCTATTTCTCTGTTATATTTTGCAACTAACTGACTTTCATTCAAAATAGTATTCATTTCAACCTCTGAAATCACGTCCATGCGCGACCGGGGTGGACAAAGCAAGCAACGGACCAGAGGTGTCGGGATGCCTTTTTCGTTGAGTAAAGTGATGAATGCCTCGCCAATACCAAGTTCGGTAATGGTTTGATCAACGGTATAGAAATCAGTGAGCGGATAGTTTTCAGATACCTGTTTGATCATCTTCCGGTCGTTGGCCGTAAATGCACGTAATGCATGTTGAATCTTCATTCCCAGCTGACTAAGCACTGCTTCAGGTACATCTGCCGGATTCTGTGTGCAAAAAAAAATTCCAACTCCTTTCGAACGAATCAGTTTGATGATGGCTTCCACCTGCTCGAGCAATGCCTGTGAAGCTTCCTGAAACATCAGGTGTGCTTCATCGATAAAAATCACCAGTTCAGGTTGGTCAATGTCGCCACGCTCAGGAAATTTCTCGTAAATCTCAGCAAGCAAACAAAGCATGAAAGTAGAAAATAGCTTAGGTTTCGCCTGAATATCAACAAGCCGGATGAGATTGATAAATCCTTTGCCGTTTTCATCAAGTCGCACCAGATCAGCCACATCAAAACTCATTTCACCAAAGAAAATATCAGCACCCTGTTGCTCCAGTTCGAGAAGCTTGCGCAGGATGGTTCCGATGCTGCTGCTTGAAATAAGGCCGTATTCCTGCTGAATTTCCGCTTTGCCATCACCTGAAATATGCTGCAATACCGCTCTGAAATCTTTGATATCAAGCAAAGGTAATTTCCTGTCGTCGCAGTATTTGAATACCAGGGCTACCATACCTTGCTGTGTATCATTTAATCCGAGAATTTTACTCAGTAAAACCGGACCAAACTCGCTGATGGTGGCGCGCAAACGAGCGCCTTTCTCTGACGAAAGTGTCAGAAACTCAACCGGAAATGCTTCAGGATTCCATTCAATGCCAATTTTGGAAGCGCGTTCGGCTATTTTTGGATGTGCAGAGCCAGGTTGTGAAACGCCACTTAAATCGCCTTTGATATCCATCATTAACACCGAAATTCCATTGGATGATAAACTTTCGGCCAGTTGTTGTAGTGTTTTGGTTTTACCGGAACCAGTTGCACCAGCGATCAAACCGTGCCTGTTAAACATTTTCAGCGGGGCTTTCACCTGAAGTTCAGGTATGGCTTCATCCTGAAAAATAGCTCCGCCCAATAACAGTGAATTTCCCTGAAATGTATATCCTTTTTGAATGGCTTGTGTAAAATCGTCGCGTTGGCTCATGAAAGTTGTTATTTTGAGTCTGCAAAGTTAGAAGGAATCCTTATTTATTGATGATGATTTTTCGGTTTAGTTCGCCTTGGTCTGTAGTGAAGTGAATTGTATAAATTCCGGCAGCAAAACTGGTTAATGAAACGGAAACAGTTTTATTTAAACTTCCAATATGGATCGATCCGACCAGATTTCCCTGACTGTTAAAAATATCCGCTTTTTTAATAAAGCCTTGAAAATCAGAAAAATTTATATTTAAAATTTCAGTTGCAGGATTGGGATAAAGCCTGATTCCTGCTTTTGGGTTGATAATTTCATTTTGCCCCACAAATTCATCCACGGTTATTTTATACATCGATCTGCCATAAGTTGCCACGACCAACATCCGCATTTCGGGCTGAAAGGTGAGGTCCATCATGGGTACATTTGGCAATCCTTCTCCGATTGGAATCCAGTTTTGTCCAAGATTTACACTTCCGAAAACGCCCACATCCGAGGCAACATACAAGACCGAATCGTTGGCTGGATCAACGATAACATCATTGATCGGGGATTCTGGCAGGTCACCTGAAATATCCGTCCAGTTTTGTCCGAAATCAGTCGTTCTGAAAATATGTGGCAAATATTCATCATTTCTGTAGCCTGATAAGGTCACATAAGCGGTTGATTCTTCAAACGGATCAGCTGCGATACGGCTTATCCACCGCTTTGGAAGGGTTCCTGAAATTTTAGTCCAGTTGCCTCCTCCATTTTGCGTAACCCAAACATTGGCATCATCTGTTCCTGCATAAATTACTTCCTGGTTTATCGGAGAAACAGCAATGGTTGTTGTAGTACCAAACATCTGATTGTATTGTCCGGCGCCGTTTGTCAGGTCCGGACTGATGGCTGTCCAGCTTACCGCATGATTCGAGGATTTATAGACTTTATTGCTCCCGAAATACAAGTTTGCCGGGTTCGCCGGATTGAGTGTCAGCGGCGACATCCAGTTGAAACGATCTGAGCCTCCGATTCCGTTAGTTGCATCAGAAAAGGATGCACCACCGTTCGTCGATCTTCCAAGCCCGCCATACTGGTATTCAGCATAAACATACTGATTGTTCATCGGATTCACCTTCACTACAAAGCCATCTCCGCCGTAAATTTCATTCCAGTCGTCGATGTTTCCTGTGAGCGTCCGGTTGGTTCCGTTGTCCTGTGTGCCACCATATAATCTTTCAGGGTGCTGCTGGTCAATTTCAGAAGTGTAAAACTGTGTAATCGGAAGGTTTTCGAGATGCGTCCAGGAGTTTCCTCCATTTTGTGAGGTGTAAACGCCGCCGTCATTACCCAGCACGACAAAACTTGTGTTTTCAGGATGTGCATAAAGATCATGTTGGTCAACATGCACGGCATTGCCAATATTTGTCCAGGAATTTCCACCGTTGCTCGTTTTATAAAGATCAAAACCAATCGTATATACAATATTCGGATTCACAGGATCGACCCTCAGACGGCCAAACCACCAGCCATAAGAGGAATACATATTGTTCAATGCTGCGTCATTCGTCCTTGTCCAGCTTTCTCCCTGGTCAGTTGACTTGAATACACCATCAAAATATCCCACTTTATCAGCATAAATTGCATATAAAATTGCCGGATCAGAAGGAGAGACAGAGATGCCAATCCGTCCGACATTCGGAGAAGGAGAGGGTAATCCGTCTGTCAGTTCCTGCCAGTTTTCACCACCGTTAAACGATCTGTATATTCCGCAGGACGGACCGCCATAAATACGCTCATCAGGACGCCGGATTCGTTCCCACATGACAGCATAAATATTTTCAGGGTTTTGAGGATCAATAGTGATGTCTATGGCGCCAGTTGAATCGCTGATAAACAGCATATTCTGCCAGCTTAAGCCGCCATCCGTTGTTTTGAAAACACCTCGCTGGTTGTTTTTCGAAAACATCCGCCCCATAGCGGCTACATAACAAATATCGGGATTCTGCGGATGAACAATCAATCGTCCGATACTGCCGCTTTCACCGAGTCCGCAATTGGTCCATGATTCACCGCCATCAACTGACCTGAAAATACCAAGACCATCGTAAGAAACTGATCCTCCGCCAGCGTTGGCTTCTCCGGTTCCAACGTATATCACATCAGGATTGGAAGGTGCGATTGCGATATCACCAATTGACAAACTTGGCTGATCGTCGAAAATCGCATCCCATGACACGCCTGCATTGGTTGTTTTAAAAACACCACCTGAAGCAGCGCCCACATAGAAAACTGATGGGTCAACAGGATTCAGTGCCACCGCTGAAATGCGTCCACCAATATTTATCGGACCGGCGAATTCCCATGTAAAATATTTGTTACGATCTGTATATTTCAACTTTAATTTTTTCGCCTGATCAATCGAATTTTTGTAGGCTTCATAATTTATGTCTGAAAAAGGAAATGCCCGCTGGCTATAAAACCATTCGTTGGGTTGCTTTTTCGTTTCTTTCGTATTTTCCGTTATCTCTTTATTGAAAAGAAATAATGAAGCAACAATCCCGATTACGGGAATAGCTATATAAATTAGTTTTTTCATAAAAAGAATTATCAGTTTACAATACAGTTTGATATAAATTAATCAGTTCAAACTCCGAACTTATCAACCATCAATATTATGTTTCATCTTCTCTCTGAACTCGTTAAAAGCTTCTTCCACACTGTCGTCAAATTTTTGTTGTAATGCCCGGTATGCTTCGAGCAGACGAAAGGCAGCCGGTGTGAGGGAAGAGTTGCCGCCATCTTTTCCACCACGTTGCCGGTCGATAAGCGAATAGCCAAGAATTAGTTCAGCCTGCTGAATATCACCCCAGGCTTTTCTGTAGCTTACGCCAATTGCTTCCGATGCTGCCTTTAAAGAACCTTTTTCGTTAATCAACCCCAATAAATCATAGGTCAGATCGTCAACGCGTCCATCGCCAACCAAACCTGATAACCATATTTTATATTTAAGAAAAACGTCCTTTTTACTCGGTTTTGGATATTTGTCCATGCAGTTTGCTATTTATTGTCAAAAATACTGCTTTTCCGTTATGAAGTTCAAAGGCGTAAGAGACGAATTTATTCATATGTGATAATTAGAGAATATAATGTGTAATTAATCATGTATTAAATATTCTTATGATTGAAAAATTATTTTATTTCTACAGTTAAATAGAATCAATAAATGGTTTAAATAATTGAAATAGAATTGTATAAATAAATATATGATCTGCATTTTCTTTCTAATTCTTATTTGGAACGAATTAAAATTACATTAAATAAAGAAAAATTTATTTAATTAAAGCGAAACATGCTTATTTTTGCATCAAAATATCGACAATGGAAGCAGAACGGAAACAGGAAACAAAAAAACCTACAGGTGTACCTGAACCCACGATTCGACGCATGCCTTTATATCATAATTTGTTGAAAAAGATCAATATCGATGAGGTTGAATACATTTCTGCACCATTGATTGCCCGAATTTTAAATCTTGATCCAACGCAGGTTGTAAAGGATTTGTCATATACCGGTATCATTGGTAAAACACGCGTGGGCTACAAAATTGTTGAATTAATTATTGCCATTGAAAATCTGCTGGGTTTTCATCATCCTCATGATGCTTTTTTGGTGGGCGCAGGTAATCTCGGTTTTGCCTTGTTGAATTACACTGGATTTAAACCAGTCGGAATGAATATCATCGCTGCATTCGATACCGACAGAAAGAAGATTGGAACCCTTGTTCAGGATGTTAAAATATATGATTTTGAACGCTACCGCGAAATGGCCGAAAAAATGAAACCAGCCATCGGAATCATTACCACACCTCCTTCAGTGGCTCAGCAAGTAGCTGATGTCATGGTTGTCTGGGGGATTAAAGCCATCTGGAACTATACACAGGTTTCTCTTCGTGTTCCGCCTTCCATTGTATTGCAGGACACACATATTTACGCAAGTCTTGCTGTAATTATCAATAAACTCAATAAAGAAAAATAGATTCTTCTAAAATTTATAATTGTTATGAATGATACCATTATAGAAGCCGATGTTCAGCTTCGGCAATTTCAACAGGTCCTTTCCATTATCGAAAAGCATCAGTTCAACAAAAGGAAACTCATCACAATTCTGCAGCAGGTTCAGGAAGAATACAGATATCTTCCTCAGGAAGTACTCACTTACGTTGCAACAGCGCTTGATATGCCTGTTGCAGAAGTGTATGGTGTTGCAACTTTTTATGCGCATTTTTCACTTGAAGCCAAAGGCAAATACATCATCAAAGTTTGTGATGGAACGGCCTGTCATGTTAAAGGTTCAGCCAGACTTCTTGATGTTCTTTACAACAAGCTGAAACTGAGTGAAAAGAAAAATACTACTGACGATATGCTTTTCACAATTGAGGCAGTCAGTTGCCTGGGTGCTTGTGGATTAGCACCTGTTATGGTTGTGAATGACAAAGTGTATGGAGAAGTCAGTATTAAAAAGTGCGACGAGATTTTAAAATCAATTGCAGAGGAAGAAACCCGGATTTCTTCCTTTAATTAGGATATGTCTATAAAGTCGAGAGTTTGATTCAGAATGTTCGGGTTCGAGGTTTCGATGAGCTGAAAATCAGGAGTGTACTGAGGTACATGACTGATTTGAAGATCGAGAATAACGAAGAAATCGGACATTATGGACAACCTCTAATTAAAGTTCAAAAAATAAATTCTATGGAAACGATTACAGAAATC
>CAJBPB010000325.1 GCA_903957365.1 uncultured Bacteroidota bacterium | reverse complement strand
TAAAATAAGTTTTGCATTGGGTGTATTGTTGATAAGCAGCAAAAGCACCCTAGTTCGTAATTGTTCTTTAACTACCTCGTTATGTGGAAGATATTCTATCTCACGTACATATTTTATCAGTCCCAGATTTTCAAGTGTAGTCCTGACTTCATAATCAATTTTACCAACAAGTTTTATTTCCAAAGCTTCAGAAAAACCTGGCTTCTCAACAATTAAACGGCTGAGTACTTTCCAGAGAACAACAGGATTTCTGGTTTTAACGAGTGATCCGATATGGGCAATACTGAATTTTTTGTCTGGAAGAATGTCACCGGTATTTTCAATGTCATCCACATCAAATCCATTGGTAATTATTTTGATCGGCCGTTCAATAATTTGCTCAAATTCGAGCAGCATACCACGGCTTACTACTGTCACTGCATCGGCTTTTAATAAAACTTCACGTTCAAGTTTATGCTGCAGGTTATCTGCTTTGTGACTCAGCTTCAATTCATTGTAAAAATCAATATTTGTCCAGGGATCACGGAAATCGGCAAGCCAGGGTATATGCAGTTCATCACGTAATTTCATGGCAATCAAATGCATACTGTGCGGCGGACCGGTTGAAACAATGGCATCAACATGATTTTGCTGTAACCATTTGGTAAGAAATTTTATAGAGGGTCTGATCCAGAATTTGCGTGCGTCGGGGATGAAGAAGTTTCCTCTGATCCAGACACTGATTTTCTCAGTGAGTTTTGGTTTCTTCTTTTCAGATAAAAAGGCAGTCTGAATCTTGTCATCCGGATTTTTTCCGGTAAAAAATTTATAAAATCTGTAAGGTTCCCAGATTCTGTGTTTCAGAATCAAAACATTCTCGGGAATCTCATTCATTAAACTTTGGTCTGTCTCAGGTATTTCAGGATTGAGAGGAGTATAAATAATTGGTTCCCAACCATAATTACGCAGGTATTTAACAAATTTCAGCCAACGCTGAACACCGCCACCACCCGAAGGCGGCCAGTAATAGGTGATGATGAGCACACGTCTCATACTGTTTTGTTAAGTTTTCTTTTTCGCAGTTCAATAAATAACATACCCAGCGCTGCTGCAAGAAGGAGGAATGAGCTTGCCAGGGATATTTTTTCTCCGACAGCCCAAACTTTGGGTTCATAACGCATCACAACAGTGTGCTTTCCTTCCGGTATTTCGATGGCACGCAAAACGTAATTTGCCCTTAACAACGGAACTTCTTTTTCATCGATATATGCTTTCCAACCTTTGCTGGTCCATATTTCAGAGAAAACAGCCAGTGAATTCTTTTGAATATCAGCGCTATAGGTTAATTCATTTGGTTCATAGCTGACCAATTCTATTCCAGATCCTGAATCATTAAGTTTATCGATGTTACCAAGTTTTTGTCTAAATTCAGCATGCATCACAGCCGTTTTTTTCAAATCAACCTTCCTTAATTGCTCAATTTCATCATTCGCTGATTCAACCCATTGAACATTCTCAACCAGCCATGCATTTCCAAAACTGTTTACATTTGGAATGGGTTCAGTGTTTGGATTAAAGATGATATAACGAGTGTTCAGCATATTGAGCACATCTGATTCAGACAATTGTTTGCTAATCGATGCCATGTCAGGCTTGTTTTGCAGCACTTTGGAGAATGCTGAAATTTCATATTGCAAATGGTATTCAATAATATCCTGATATCGTTGCATTTTGGCTCCATGATACCCACCAATTGATTTGTGAAAATAGGATGTTGTGGCATCATTGAAAGTACTGTTGGTAATATCGAGCACTCTGAAATCAGGGTCAGTGTCTTTGAGAATCTCCTTATTGGCATTTGTTGCCTGAAAAGGAACTTCAACTTTGCGTTTTGGAACAAATTTACTATTGTTGAGGTAGCGGTTGTTGATTGTTACCATGTCAACCACAATGAGTAAGATAAGCGCCGCAGTTAACCAGTTTTGCTTCATTTTATGCATGCCGAAAGCGAAAATCAATCCTGCAGCAAAACTTATAAAAAGAAAACTTCTGACGGCATCCGCTTTGAAAATAGTAATCCTGATTTCTTCTAACTTACTGATGAACAAATTCATTTGTGCAGCATCAGATGGGTTTGACTGCTTGATTTTCGCGAATTCTTCTATCTCCATTGAGCTCAGGAAACTGAAAAACATATTGGGGAACAGATAAAACACCAAAGTCAGGCCTCCGGTTAAACCATAGGCTATGAAGAAGTATTTTCTTTTTTCTGTGAGCAGACCAGGATTTTTATACAATTCATACAAAC
>CAJBPB010000324.1 GCA_903957365.1 uncultured Bacteroidota bacterium | reverse complement strand
TGCGCATTAGTGACTGGAGTTCAGACGTGTGCTCTTCCGATCTCGGACGCGCATTTTACAGGTGGTAGAGTCGTTCGGAATTCTCCGTGGAGTTTGTCTCCAGCATCTATTAATGAAATAGTTTTTTATTATTGAAGTACTTGGTTATGAGCAAATTAAAAGTCAATATTTGTTTGGATGAGTTGTGTTTTTGAAATAAGTTCATAAGCAACCAGATTACCGTAACCGTTTCGTTCGTCCATATAAACACCGTTATCCAGGTCGATAAAATGATAACTGCTGCTCTCAAGCACATGGTTCATAAACTCAAGATCGACTGGGACATGGCCATGAATCACGGTTTTGTTTCGGATTTTTTCAGGTAAAACCTTAAAATCACGTGCCCAAAGCATCGCGTATTTATCATTTAAAGGGTCATCAATCTTGAAATTTAATCCTGCGTGAACCAAAATATGGTTTTCTAACTCGATCCAGTATTTGAGCTCTTTCATCCAGTCAATATATTTTTCAGGGATATCAGAAGCATATTTTACACCAAAACTTGCCAGCGTTTGTTTACCTCCATGTATTTCCCAAACAGTCTGGATTTTGTTTTTTGTCCGGAAACCGAGAAATGATTTTTTGGTTTTGTCTTCTTCAAAAGCCTTGATACAGTAATCCTCATGATTCCCTAAAAGTAATCGAACTGAATATTCTTGTTCCTGCAGATGCATAATAAAATCGATAACCCCTTTACTATCAGGTCCACGGTCGATATAGTCACCCAAAAAATACAACTCATCATATTTATCGGGTTTTATTTGTTTTTCGACCAGACTGATGAGTGTTTTGCAACATCCGTGAATATCAGGAATAACCCATTGTTTTTTCATCTGTTGATTGTTGGTTGTTTTAAAAACAGTTAAATGAAAGAATTCATTCACTCAACTGTCTGATTATTTGCATGGAACGAAGTATTATTTCGATTTTCCCTGATTGGCAACCTGCTCCATCAGCTTTTTAATTTCTTCTGGATCGCCAATAAAGTAGTCTTTCAGCAGGTTCATCTGGTCATCGAATTCGAATACATACGGAACCCCGGTTGGAATATTAAATTCCAGAATTTCCTCACGGCTCATATTTTTAAGGTGCATTACCAGTGCCCTCAGACTATTGCCATGCGCGGCAACAAGAATCTCAGCATGTTCCTGCAAAGATGGTTTAATGTCGCTGATCCAATAAGGAATCATGCGGTCAATCACATCTTTTAGCGATTCAGTCATTGGCAGGTCTTTTGGATCAACATCTGCGAAACGGGGATCAAGGCGTGGACTGCGTGGATCGTTTTCATTCAGTTCAATAGGAGGGATGTCAAAACTTCTGCGCCACAACAAAACCTGCTCATCACCATATTTTGCGGCAGTTTCCGATTTGTTTAAACCCTGTAGTTCGCCATAATGCTTTTCGTTTAATCTCCAACTTTTCTTTTCGGGAATATACATCATATCCATTTCTTCAAGAACCAGCCATAAGGTTTTAATCGCTCTTGTGAGATAAGAAGTGTACGCTATTTTAAATTTAAAGCCTTCTGATTTCATCAGTTTACCGGCTTTGCGGGCTTCTTCAACACCCTGCTCCGAGAGATTTACATCGGTCCATCCGGTGAAACGGTTTTCTTTGTTCCATGTACTTTGTCCATGGCGTATTAATACAAGTTTCTTCATTAGATCAAAATTTTGTACAAATTTAACACAAATAACAGAAAGAGAAGACTTCAGTCTGTATTTTTGCATCGTGAAATCTGCTACAGTTCCATCTTTTTTAAAAATGTTTTTTCCATCGGTAATATGGCAAATGCCGAAGGGAAACAAGCGTATATATTTGACTTTTGACGATGGACCGCATCCTGATATTACTCCTTCAGTGTTGGTGTTGCTAAAAGAGTTTGATGCAAAAGCAACTTTTTTTTGTGTTGGACAAAATGTGGAAAAATTTCCGGAAACCTATCAGATGATCCTTTCTGCAGGACACATTACTGGTAATCATTCATTTAACCATATGAAAGGCTGGAAAAATTCGGTGAGTGATTATTATGAAAATATTAAAAAAGCCAGTTTATTTATTCAGTCAGATTATTTCCGGCCACCTTATGGAAGAATTACTCCTGCTCAAATCAGGAAATTGAAAAAGGAATACCGGATTGTGATGTGGTCGGTTTTGAGTTATGATTTTGATAGAGAAATAAGCGCTGAACAGTGCTTCAAAAATGTGATATACCATGCGCAAGATGGAGATATTGTTGTTTTTCATGACAGTGAAAAAGCATCTCATAATATGTTGTCAACATTGCCAAAAGTACTTGAGTACTTTAAAGAAAGAGGATTTTCTTTCGCTTCTCTTGAGGATTGAAGAAGCCAATCAGATTATTTTATTTCAATTTCACCTGGGTAATACCGTGTCCGCCCGATTCAATCCGTGCATCTTCAAAGGAAACAACCTGAGGCTGAGAACTTAAAAACTCACGGATTACCTTTCTTAAAATGCCATTTCCTTTGCCATGAAGAATACTTACTTCTTTGATGCTCAATAACAAAGCCTCATCTAGATACTTGGCAACCTGATCCAGTGCTTCTTCAACTCTTTTGCCCCGAAGATCAATGGTTATCCGGAATTGTGCAACTTTTTCGTTGATATCAGAACCAATGCTTGCTGAAGCGCTTCTAACATAAGCTTTCCCTTGCTTTGTCGACTTTTTTATTTCGCGTCGGCTGAGTTTTTGCAGTTTTTCGGGTGAAGTACGCAGTTTTACCGAATTGAAAGTGATGACAGCTTCATGGTCAGTCAATTGGATTAATTCACCAATGATATCCATGTCTTCGATGCGCACCATATCACCAATTGATAATTCAGGATTTTCAGGTGTTTCCGCTTCTGTTTCAATTTCTGTAATCGATTCTGCCGTTTGTTCTGCATGCGCAGCCAGTTTTTCTCTGGTAGCGATCAGATTTTCACGGAGTTGTTTCGTTTTTTCCTTGTCTGCTTTCGATTCTTTAATTTCCTTGATCGTCAGTTCAATCTGTCGGTTTGCTTTATCGATAAGCAATTTGGCCTCACTTCCTGCCTCTTGCATTAGAATTTTCTTTCGGTCTTCAAGCTGTTTGAGCAGTTTCTGATACTTTTCAATCACTTCATTCAGAAGAATATCGGCCAAACGGAGTTCCGTTTGTTTTTTAGCAACCTCTTTTTTTTCAATTTCAAGCTGCTGAAGTTGCTGATCAAAATTCAATTGCGAGTGGCCGGTAATATTGGCAGCCATGCTTAGGGTTTGTTCTGGAAATCCAATTTTCCGGGCTATCTCAAATGCAAATGAACTCCCGGGATTACCGGTTTGAAGTACAAATAGCGGTTGTAATTTTCGTGTATCAAACAACATCGCAGCATTTAAAATTCCCGGATTGTTGTCGGCCATCAACTTAAGATTCGCGTAATGGGTAGTAATTACACCAAAAGATTTTTTGTTGTTTAACTCTGTAAGAACCGCCTCTGCAATTGCTCCGCCAAGCTGGGGTTCTGTGCCGGTGCCGAACTCATCAATTAAAAAAAGTGTTTTATCATTTGCGTTTTCAAGAAAATGCTTCATATTTAACAGGTGCGAACTGTATGTACTCAGGTCATTTTCAAGTGATTGTTCATCACCAATATCGATAAAGATATCCTGAAAGATGCCGCAAACGGAATCGGGTTGCATTGGAACGAGCAGTCCGCATTGCAACATATACTGCAGTAACCCGGTAGTTTTCAGACAAACGGATTTTCCACCGGCATTTGGACCTGAAATAACCAGAATTCTGCTTGTTTCTTCCAGATTTATATCAAGAGGTACAATAGTTTTCTTTTGTTCGCGTAAAGCCAGATCAAGAAGAGGGTGTCTTGCCTGTTTCCATTTAATTTCAGGATTATCAGATAAAATTGTTCGTGTACCTTTGATTTTCTGTGCAAATGTTGCTCTCGCACGAATAAAATCGACAGCTCCCAGTAATTCACAGCAATCGGTCAGTTGATGTAAATGAGGACGAACGAAATTTGTAAAAGCAGTTAATATGCGATGGATCTCACGTTTTTCGGCATATTCAAGCTCTCTGATTTCATTGTTTGTATCAAAAATTTCGGCTGGTTCAATATAAACAGTCTGGCCAGTGGCTGATTCATCATGAACGAAACCTTTCAGTTTTCGTTTATCGGCGCTGCGGACCGGGATTACCAACCTGCCGTTACGAATGGTAAATTCAACATCTCCATCAGTCCATCCGGCACTTTTGGCTTCACCAAGTATCTGTCTGATCCTTCGTTCAACGTTACTTTGTTTCCTCCGGATATCGGTCCTTATTTCGGCTAACTGTTCAGACGCGTTATCAGGCACATTGCCTTTATCGTCAGTCAAACGATTGATTTCGTTTGAAACTGATTTTTCAAGTTGGATGCCCTGGGTCAGATTCCGTATAGCTTCATAAGGCTGGCTCGCTTCTGATTGTGTAAACCTAAGTATTTGATTTGCAATATTTATCACAGTCTTTAACCGAAATAATTCATCAAGTTCGATGACGGTTCCAATAATTCGAATCCTGTGCAATTCAGGTCGGACATCAAAGAAATCCCGGATTGTAAAAGGGACCCCCGCATGCATTAGTGACATAAATTCTTCGGTCTGTTTTTGAAGAATGGCGATTGTTTCAATGGAGTCAGAGAACTGCATTTCGGTTACTTTTTCAGACCCCATTGCACTGATACAGGCCGTGCGAAGCATATTTCTTATGCTTGTGAAACCGGTTTTGTCTTCAAAATTTGATGGATAAATCACTGTTTATTAATAAGTGGCAAAGGTAGTAAAACTAAACTTTCATTGTTAATGGTTGATCAACTCTGAATGATGGAATCAAATAATTCTAAGATATTAAAAGTCATTTTATTTTTTATTGGATGATTCCCCATCTTATTTTAAAAACTAAGCAATTGAAGCCTTCCCATTACTGATATTTCATTTGAATTTGAAGGAATATCGGATAAATGATTGGCAGTTTGCACAGCCAATAATGATAAAATTAAGTTGAATTTTGGACAATTTCTGAGAAGTCTTACATACTATGCCTGGCGATTTTATTTTTAAACTACTGAAATTGAGCAATATTTGTTAAATATTTTGAAAATTGTTGATTGGCAAATACTTTTGCATGATATTTGCATTTGTTTTAGTGTTTACAAACTTAAATAATATGAAAAAGATTATACTTTCTTTAAGCTTAATGCTTCTGACAAGTCTTGCATTTTCACAATCACTTGTTCTTTATCGCGACGGTTTGCAACTTAATAATGATGATGTTGTTCAGATTGACTCTGTTATAGGAGGATCAGGTATGGCTGAAGTGCATGTTAATGTTAAAAATACTACTTCACAGGAAATGTATGTTAAAGTAAGACGTTCTATAATAGATACTATTCCGGGGACAATTAATTATTTTTGTTGGGCAGGACAATGTTTTAGTCCAAGTATTTATGATTCTCCAAACAGTGAACTTATTGCGGCAGGTGCAACAACTGGTTCTGATCGATTTTATGCTGATTATTTTTCAAACGATACGCAAGGCATAACCAAAATCAGGTATACTTTTTATAATGAATTTAATGCAAATGATACAGCATCAGTAATTGTTTATTTTAGCTATGGATATCTGTCAGTGAACGATTTGTTGGCAAAATCAACAATCAGTAATGCCTATCCTAACCCTGCAAGTTCTAAAGTCAGTTTTGATTACCAATTGCCGGAACAGGTAAAAACTGCAGGCATTAAACTCTATAATATTGTTGGACAGGAAGTTAAATCTGAATATTTATCAGGCGTTTCTGGTAAACTGGAATTAGATCTGAATAATTTGAATGAGGGTATCTATTTCATGACCATCATTTTAAATGGTGAGGCAGCCAAAACAAGCAGAATAATTATTCAAAAATAATTATTGCAAAGAAATTCTAAAACCGGCAGTTATTATTGCCGGTTTTTTTTTGCTTTAAGTCTGAGCAAAATCAATTGAAAAGCTGAATTTCTCAATAAATCAAAGCCTGATTGAGCTTTTGAAACTGATTTAACCGGACGATTGATTTATTTATAAACAATAATGTGCCCGGTAAGAGTTATTAAATCAGCATTTTAAATATTTCACCACTGAATATTTATAAGAGAGGGATTAATTATTCAGTTGCTATTTTTATTAATTAGATTATTTTTGCATTAGGCAGATAAGTTAATCTGATAAGTGAATGTCGTAACACGATGACATACAAACATTTAGCTTAACTTATCTGTTTGTGTCGATATAAGAAACTAATTTTGACCATCTTATGAGTATAAAACAGAAGAATTCTGATTTGTTGCGTCGCATGCGCGATGCATTGATGGGAGGAGGCGAAAAGGCAATCGAAAAACAAAAAGCGATTGGTAAACTCACAGCGCGTGAGCGGATTATTGCCCTCCTCGATCCAAAATCTTTTCATGAGTATGACTTATTTGTTGAGCATGCTGCCAAAGATTTTGACATGGACAAGAAATACCTTCCCGGAGATGGTGTAATCACCGGTACAGGTACTTTGAGTGGTCATCCGGTTTGTATTTATGCGCAGGACTTTACAGTTGCTGGTGGTTCACTGGGATGGATGCATGCCAAGAAAATTACAAAAATCATGGATCATGCCATGAAACTGAAAGTGCCTATCATCGGAATTAATGATTCAGGTGGAGCGCGTATTCAAGAAGGGGTAAATTCATTGGCTGGCTATGGGGAGATTTTTTATCGAAATACCCAGGCTTCAGGTGTTATCCCTCAGATTTCGGTTATCCTTGGACCCTGCGCCGGAGGTGCTGTTTATTCTCCGGCCCTGACTGATTTTGTATTTGTTGTCGAAAACATATCTAAAATGTTTATAACCGGACCCGAAGTTATTAAAACAGTTCTCGGGGAAGAAATATCAATGGAAGAATTAGGTGGTGCGCGCGTACATTGCGAAATTACCGGAAACGCTCATTTCTTTGCAGTTAGCGAAGAAGAATGCTTTGATCAGATAAAAAGTCTGGTCAGTTTTATACCATGGAATAACAAGAAAAAGGCAGAAAGATTCCCCAAGAAAGCGCCTTTGACAAGAAGTTTTAAAATTGATTCCATTCTGCCTACTGATTCCCGTTCACCTTATGATGTGCGTGATATTATCAAAGCGTTGGCTGATAATTCTGAGTTTTTAGAAGTACAAGAACTTTTTGCTGCAAATATTGTAATTGGATTTGGACGTATTAATGGTGATACAGTCGGTTTTGTAGCCAATCAGCCCATTGTGCTGGCAGGTGTACTCGATGTTGATTCATCTGACAAGGCAGCCCGGTTTATAAGATATTGCGATGCATTCAATATACCTTTAGTTACTTTAGTTGATTTGCCTGGTTATTTACCTGGAATCGATCAGGAGCATGCAGGAGTTATCCGTCACGGAGCAAAAGTTTTATATGCATATTCTGAAGCCACTGTTCCAAAAATTACTGTCATCATGCGTAAAGCTTATGGTGGAGGGTATATTGCAATGTGCTCAAACCATTTACGTGCTGATTTTGTTTTTGCATGGCCAACAGCCGAGATCGCGGTAATGGGACCAGAAGGTGCAGCGAATATCATTTTCCGTAAGGAAATTCTAGCTGCCGAGAATCCTGATGAAATGCGGGCAAAAATGGTTGAGGAATACAAAACAAAATTTGCTAACCCATATGTTGCAGCGGCTTACGGATATGTAGATGCTGTAATTGAACCATCTGAAACAAGGAGAATGTTGATGCATTCACTCGAAATTTCAAAGGAAAAGGTTGTGGATGTTCCTTCAAAAAAACATGGTATTCCACCATTTTAATCGAAAGAAAACATGAAAGAACACAAAGGTGAACCGGCAAAAGAATACAAAACCCTGATTATTGATGGGGTTGAATATCAAACTTTATTAACAAATAAATATATTAACAGAAAGCCCTATGCCGCCAGAGATTTCGGACAAATACTAGCATTTATTCCCGGAACAATTACCGGGGTTTATGTGAAAGAAGGTGACCTTGTAAAACATGGTCAGGATCTCGTTGAATTGGAAGCAATGAAAATGCTGAACCAGTTAAAAGCACCTTTTGATGCAAAAGTGATCAAAGTGAATGCTGTTAAAGGCGAAAGGGTGACTAAAAACTATATTTTAGTCGAATTGAAAGCGACAAATGAAGCGATCTGATTCGCAATAAGGTCAAGTATTTCATCTTTACCTTGTCCTGATATAGCAGAAGTTGAAATGATAATAGGCAACTCCTCCCAGTTTTGGAGGAGTTGTTTTTTGTATATCTCCAGATTTTTGGCACGGATATTAACGCCTAATTTGTCGGTTTTTGTAAAAACAAGAACAAACGGAATTTGTGCTTCTGCCATCCAATCAATAAATTCGAGATCAATTTTTTGTGGCTCCAGACGCGAATCGATGAGTATGAATGTATAAACGAGATTCTCCCTTTTTAACATATAATTACGCATCAGTTTATCCCATTTCTCCCGTTCTGTTTTTGAACGTTTTGCGAAACCATATCCCGGTAAATCAACCAGATACCATTTTCCATTGATGAGAAAATGGTTGACAGTTATTGTTTTTCCGGGTTTACCTGAAGTTTTAGCCAGACCTTTTTTTCCGGTTATTGCATTAATCAAAGATGATTTACCTACATTCGAACGGCCGATAAAAGCAAACTCAGGATAGATTGGCTCTGGCAGTTTGGACATCTGGGTGTTACTTTGAAGAAATTCGGCGCTGTCTATGATCATAAGTGATGATTTGGGATTTGGTGAGGAACAAATGTTTTAATATGACGATCTGATTTTATTGGATAAATATCTGCCATTGTGACAATGATACCGGTCTCCTCAACTTGTCCGAATGAAGCATTCAGGGCTGTTCCAAAGGTCTTCATCGTTGATGTCAGATTCATGTAAGCATCTACTAGCGGAGGAATGTTTTCGTTCCGCAACCGTACTTCTCTGTTAAGATTTTTATAATCTTCCTGGTAATTGGAGCCAATAAAAACACTGTCAATTTTTTCTTTTGGTGTCGTGATTGGTAAGGGATTGTGCGGGTACACAAGTCTCTCATTGTCAGGAAAATATTTATGCATAAACGATAGAATCAAGTCGCGTGCATACACGTCAAAATGACCATACATGGTAACTTTTCCAAAAAAATATCTGGATTGTGTATAGGTTACAATCAGTGCTCCCAAACCATCCCAGAGATTGTCAAGAGAGTACATTCCTTTACGTAAATTTGAAGTGGGCTGGTAGGCAGGCTGTACAAATGATCGTCCCAGTTCAATGGTAAAAGGGAGGTATTCTTTAATAAATTTTTGAGAATAATTAAAAAGTTTTGCGGTTGGTGTCTGAACCTGTCCATTGTCATCAATCTCAAGATTTTTACAGTCAATAAAACGGTAACCACCAACGATATCATTATTTTCAGGATTCCAAACGATAAGTTGTTTGAAACTGTTTTCACCCAGATCATATTTGTCAATGTCCAGTTCTTTACCGGTTCCACCACCTGAATGACGAAATGTTAGTTCGCGTAACCGACCTATTTCCAGCATTAAATTTGGAGAATCCTGGTCTGAAAAGACATAAATTTCATTATTTCCTTTGTTGGTCTTACGAAGGAATCGTTCCATTGTAAGTTCCTTTAAAAGAACCTCGACCGGTATAGGAGGAATTAGGGCTTTCATTTTTCAAAATATTGATAAACAGTAATATGAGATTTATGGTTTGAATTCAACAGCACTGTCAACTGCCAGTTTATAAACATGAATACGCAGCATTTCTGCCCATTGTGCATCAGAAAATCGTTTATCAAAGGTTTGCCAGGGTATTGGTTTGCCAAATGTGATTCTCATTGTACTCCCTTTTTGCTTGTGAAATTCATCGGAAAGATACAACATTTCAATGTTTGCCTTGATACCTAATTTCTTCCGTATGTAACTAAGATTATAAAAGAAGTTTGAACTCCGCCCGCCAATATGGGTTGGTATAATATCACGCTTGCTGCTGCGAGCCTTTGTAATGAATGTTTTTTTCCATTCCAGATCTTCAATTTTCCCTTTTTTCCGGCGTGAAACCAAACCATAAGGGAAATAACAAATCAAGGAATTACCGTCAAAAGTATCATTGAATAAATGCAAATTCTCAGCATTACTCCCATGTTTGTTAACTGGTATGAACAAAGGTTTTAAATTTTCAAGCAGAAGTAAAATATCATTCACCGGAAATAAAACATCTTTCCTGACCCGGCCAACTGCCTGCATCAGACCGACACCATCAATCCCGCCTAACGGATGGTTCGATGCAACAATAATTCGGCCCTCTTTAGGAATATTGTCAAGTCCGGTTGCCTCTACTCTGATTCTGTATTCTTTTAGAATTGCATCCACAAAAGGAAGACCGTATAAGTCAGAAGCTTTATTTATCATCGCATTTACTTCATCCTGGTGAACAATCCGTTTGAGATAGCTGATGATAAAAGGGGGTAAGAAACGGGCAAGTTTTGGGTTCTTTTTTGCCAAAACACCCTCCACATCAATCGTTTTTTTGTTAGGTTTTTCCGACTGGTCTGTCATACTTCTCCGCTTTATAGATCTTCAACAAAAATAGCGAAAATGAAGTATCAAAACTACATCCCTCCTTTATTCAGATTCGTGAATACAGAGTGTTGCTAATCAATTACTTATCCTGTGGTTCAATTCCTATTGTTGATAACCCTCCGGAAAAGTTTGTTTTACTCAACTGTTGATAACTATTTATTGGGTTTAACAATCACATAATCAGTTTGTTATAAATGACAGAATATTTTATTTACTCAAAAATGTAACATTTGATAACTTTTGTGGTAAAATGTGGGGTAATGTGGGAGAAAATGCACTATTTTTACGACTTAATAATCCAATATTTTGAGCTATCCGATCGGACAATATCATTGTAAGCTAGATGCTAAAGGGCGTTTGATGGTTCCGGCAGACTGCAAAGACCAGCTTGGTGATTTGGCCAACGATGGTTTTGTGCTTCGGCCCGGACTTTTCAGCAAATGTCTGGAGCTCTACACTATGAGCGATTGGATGCGTACACAGGACAAACTGAAGTCATTAAATCAGTTTGTCAGGTCGAATGTTGAGTTGGTTCGTAAATACAATGCCGGTGCAAAAATGGTCAGGCTCGATAGTACAGGTCGTATGCTGATCCCTAAAAACCTTATTGATGAAGGTGGTTTGCAAAAAGAGGTGATACTTACTTCTTTGACGGTCAAGATGGAGTTATGGGATGCAGACGCATACCAGACAGAAATCAATCGAATCGACGAAAATGAATTCGAAAAACTGGCTACAGAGAGATTAGGTAACATCAATTTTGCAAACGAATAAACCATGTATCATCTTCCGGTATTACTTGCTGAGAGCATCGAAGGCTTAAACATCAAACCTGAAGGTTTGTATGTTGATGTTACTTTTGGAGGTGGTGGTCATTCGATGCAGATATTGAACCAGCTCACTTCAGGTCATTTGTATGGTTTCGATCAGGATAAAGATGCGGAAACCAATGCGTTTGATGATGTGCGTTTTACATTTGTACCACAGAATTTTAAATACCTCAGAAACTTTCTTTTGCTGCATGGTGTAAAGAAAGTTGATGGAATACTGGCCGATCTTGGTGTTTCATCTCACCAGTTTGACGTGGCTGACAAGGGTTTTTCAACACGTTTCGAAGGTAAGTTGGATATGCGTATGGATCAAAATAATCCATTGACTGCAGCGCTGGTAATTAATTCCTATGCCGAAGAGAATCTTTCATCTGTCCTCTGGAAATTTGGTGAACTCCCGAATGCCAGACGGATGGCTCAGACTATTGTATCAGCACGCAGTAATAAACCCATTCATACAACTTTTGATCTGAAAGAAGCCATCAGGAAACATTTGCCCCGCAACAAGGAGAACAAAGTACTGGCACAGGTATTTCAGGCCTTAAGAATCGAAGTCAATCAGGAACTAAATGTATTGGAATTGTTCCTGAATCAATGCGCCGGATTACTAAACCCTGGAGGAAGATTGGTTGTGATTTCTTATCATTCACTGGAAGACCGGTTGGTGAAGAATTTCATGAAATCGGGAAATGCACAAGGGGAAATTGAAAAGGATTTTTTTGGCAACGATTTATCTCCCTATCGATTGATCAGCCGCAGAGCTATTGTGGCTTCAGAAGAGGAAACTGAGCAAAACAGCCGATCAAGAAGTGCACGATTACGCATTGGTGAAAAGAAATAAAATGGAACCCAGAGTCAATCATATCATCGAAGAAACCGTTGTCACAACTCCGGTACCACCACCTGCTCCAAAGAAAAAGAGCAGGCTCGGTAAGCTTTTTACGGATGTTTTGGGCGGCGAATTTCTGGCCTATGATTGGTCGAGAAGGCAATTGAATTATATAGTTTTTCTGGCTGCGATTGGCGTATTTTATATTTCAAACAGCTATTATGCAGAGTCGATTGTCAGGCAGATTGATGATATGAACCGTGAACTGAAAGAATTGCATTACGAATATATATCAACAAAATCAAAAGTGATGAACCAAAGTAAACAATCGGTCATCATAAAAAAGCTGGAGAATTCAGGGTTGAAAGAATCTGTGGAACCTGTCCGTAAGATTGTTGCAAATAAAAATCAACAATAGGATGGACAGCAAAAGAGTCATATTGTTAAGGGTTTATCTGCTTTATGCGGTGATGTTGCTGTTTGGAGCAGCCATCATTGCCCGTATCGCTTATATCCAATTCTGGAAAGGCGAGCAGGTATTGGCAAAATCACTCGAGCAGGAATTCAAGGTTTTCAGTATTGAGGCACTCCGAGGTAATATTTTATCTGATGATGGCTCATTGCTCGCTACTTCCATTCCCATTTTCGAAGTCAGGATGGATGTTGGTTCGCCAAATATTGATCAGCTGACTTTTGACAGGGAAGTAGATTCATTGGCTATATGCTTGTCAAATTTATTCAACGGGACTTCAAAAAATGAATATCTGACCGAATTAAGAAATGCAAGACGTGAAGGAAACAGGTATCTGCTGATCAAAAACAAGGTTAATTATGAAGAATTGAAACAACTACGGAATTTTCCGATTATCCGAAAAGGAAAATACAAGGGAGGATTAATTTTAGTTCAGCATGATCGCCGTGAAAAACCATTCAAGGAACTGGCAAGCAGAACGATAGGTTATACAAATAGTGTCGAAAATCTCTTTGTTGGAATCGAAGGTGCATATCATGATCAATTGAAAGGTGCTGAAGGAAAACAGTTACGCCGAAAAATTAATCATGGTGATTGGAAACCGGTGTTTGATGCCAACGAATTGGAACCACAAAACGGCAAAGATGTGGTTACCTGCATCGATATTACCATTCAGGATGTTGCTGAAGGCGCCTTAAGGAGAAATCTTACCGAAAATAATGCAAAACAAGGGTGTGCTATCCTGATGGAAGTTGAAACAGGCCAGATAAAAGCCATTGCAAATCTTGTCCGCGATGATAAAACGGGCGAATACAACGAAACTTATAATTACGCTGTTGCAGAGAGTGTTGAACCCGGTTCGACCTTTAAACTGGCATCAATTTTGGCCTTGCTGGATGATAATAAAGTAACGATCAACGATCATTTGTATATAGGAAATGGTCAGACAATGTATCACAACCGTGTAATGAAAGATGTTCATGGCATCCGTGATGGGAACATAACCGTAGCCGAGGCGTTCGAGCAATCGTCAAATGTTGGGATTTCTAAACTGGTGTACAATGCATATAAAAATAACCCTGAAGCATACATTAATAAACTATACAGTTTTGGAATAAACATGCCTTTGGGAATTGAACTGGCCGGCGAAGGAAAACCCTATATCAAGCACCCATCTGATAAAGATCATTGGTATGGAACTAGTTTACCATGGATTTCAATAGGTTACGAAATTACAATTACACCTTTGCAAATGCTGACCTTTTATAACGCGGTTGCCAACAATGGTAGAATGGTGAAACCAATGTTTGTAAAAGAAATCAGACAAGGTGGTGTTCCAGTGACAATTAACGAGCCAGTTGTGCTGAATGAGGCGATCGCATCGAAACAAGCCATAGCGAATGCAAAGCAATTGCTTGAAAGGGTTGTTGATCGCGGAACGGGTAAATCTTTGAAAAAGAGTCAGTTCAAAATAGCTGGTAAAACAGGAACTGCACAAATAGCCTCGGGAAGTGCTGGTTATAACAAAACCAATTACAACGCTTCGTTTGCAGGTTATTTTCCCGCCAATGATCCAAAATATTCATGCATTGTGGTGGTGAACAATCCATCGATGGGAAAAATTTATGGAGGAGCTGTTGCAGCGCCGGTATTCAAAGAAATTGCTGATAAAATTTATGCCACCCGACTTGATATCCATGACGATGAAATGAAAAAAGATACCGTTCCCGATTCCATTCCGATGTATCATGGCCCGGCTTATTTTGAAGATATTCATGAAATGTATGCCAGATTGGGGATAAAAACAGATAACCGCGCTTTTAAAAACGAATGGATTGTGTCGCAGAGCACACCTTATAATGTGATGTTCGAGTCATTTAAATCATATCCGGATTCGATGCCCGATTTTTCTGGAATGACAGTAAAAGATGCAGTTTATTTAATTGAACAACTGGGACTTAAACCAGAAATTCATGGAAACGGACAGGTTGTCTGGCAGTCGATCCCATCCGGATCACCAAAAATACCAGGTCAGATCATCGAATTGAAACTGAATAATTTGTAATGAACAGACTTAGCGAAATATTATCTGGTTATGCGGTAATCGAAACTTTCGGTTCGTTGGAAATAAAGGTTTCTAACCTTGTTTTTGATTCAAGGAAGGTTGAACAAGATTGTTTATTTTTTGCCGTAAAAGGCTCTGTTGTTAACGGACATCAATACATTCAGAAAGCAATTGAACTGGGCGCTGCTGCCATTGTTTGTGAGAGTCTGCCTGCCGTTTTGCAAAACGAAGTGACCTATATTACTGTTTCTGATTCGTCAGACTGTCTTGCCCATGCAGCTGCTGCATTTTATGATAATCCATCAGCGAAATTGAAACTTGTCGGTGTGACAGGTACAAACGGTAAAACCACCATTGCAACTTTGTTATTTCGTCTGTTCACATCAGCTGGTTACCACTGCGGACTGCTTTCGACGATTGAAAATAAAATCGGCAACAAAACCATTATTTCAACCCACACCACACCCGATCCGGTTGTCATCAACCATTTACTCCACGAAATGGTTTTGGAAGGTTGTACCTACGCATTTATGGAAGTAAGTTCTCATGCCATCGATCAGAATCGTAGCGCTGGCCTACGTTTTTGCGGTGGAATATTTACCAATCTTACCCATGACCACCTTGATTATCACAAGACATTTGCTGCATACCGTGACGTGAAAAAGCGCTTTTTCGATCAGCTTTCCTACGATGCTTTCGCACTGATCAATGCCGATGACCGGAATGGTAATGTGATGGTGCAAAATTGTAAAGCAAATATTGTAAGGTATTCTTTAAGCGGTGATGCTGAATTTAAAGGAAAAGTAATTGAAAACCGTTTTGAGGGACTGGTGTTGAATATCAATGGAAATGAGGTATTTACACAACTCATCGGCAGATTCAATGCGTATAATCTGCTTGCGATTTATGGTGCAGCCGACTTGTTGGGATTACCAGAAGCAGAAATACTAAAGGAGTTGAGCTTACTGAAAAGCGCTGAAGGCAGGTTCGAATTTGTTCGTTCGAATGATGGTGTTGTTGGTATTGTTGATTATGCCCATACACCTGATGCATTGGAAAATGTTTTAAAAACCATTCAGGAAATACGGTCGCATAGCGAACAGCTTATTACAGTTGCAGGTGCAGGTGGCGACCGTGACGCAAAAAAGCGCCCGGAAATGGCCAGGATTGCGGCCGGATTGAGCGATCGGTTCATCATTACTTCCGATAATCCACGCACCGAAGATCCATTACAGATTATCAAAGATATGCAACAGGGTGTTCCTGCACAGTTGTATAATAAAACGTTAACGATTGCTGACAGGCGCGAAGCCATCCGTACAGCAGTTGCCTTGGCCAGGCCTGGCGATATCATCCTGCTGGCTGGCAAAGGCCACGAGAAATATCAGGAAATCAATGGAGTAAAGTTTCCATTTGACGATAAAAAAGAACTTTTCGAATTACTTAAATCACGCTAAGAGAACATGTTATACTACTTATTTATGTATTTGGATAAAACATTCGATTTCCCCGGAGCGAATGTGTTTCAATATATATCTTTCAGGGCGATCGCAGCAGTAATTACTTCATTGCTCATCTCACTGGTTTTTGGTAAAAGATGGATCAATTATCTGAACAGAAAACAGGTAGGGGAGTTGGTCCGTGACCTCGGTCTCGAGGGCCAGCTTGAAAAACAAGGAACACCAACCATGGGAGGATTAATAATTCTGGCATCCATCATTGTTCCGACATTGTTATTCACAAAATTGGATAACAGCTACATCCTGCTGATGTTGTTTACGACAGTCTGGTTGGGAGGCATTGGATTTTTTGACGATTATATTAAGGTGTATAAGAAAGATAAGAGTGGATTGTCTGGAAAATCGAAAATAATCGGACAGATTATTCTCGGTCTCGTGGTGAGTGCAGTGATGTATTTCGATAATTCGATGGTGATACGAGGTAAATTGGTCGAAAATGATGAGGCAGGTGCGTCGAAGAATGAGATGGGTTATTATTCATTTTCTGAAGCGCATTCAACAAAAACGACCATTCCATTTATTAAGGGCAATGAGTTCGATTATGCTGTTTTATTGAAATGGATCGGACCTGGTTATGAGAAATATGCATTTCTGATTTTTATTCCGATCGTGATATTTATTATCACTGCAGTTTCGAATGGTGCCAACCTGACAGATGGGATGGATGGACTGGCGGTCGGTGTTTCGGCCATCATTGGAGCTACGTTGGGTATTCTGGCATGGGTTTCTGGTAATATAATATTCTCTGACTATCTGAATATCATGTATTTACCTGATACAGGTGAGTTGACCATTTTCATCAGCGCGTTTGTCGGGGCCAATATTGGATTTTTATGGTATAATTCATTTCCGGCACAGGTTTTCATGGGCGACACCGGAAGTCTGGCGTTGGGCGGAATTATCGCAGTTTTCGCAATCCTCATCCGTAAAGAATTGCTGATTCCTATATTATGTGGAATCTTCCTTGCCGAGAGTGCTTCAGTTATTCTACAAGTAAGTTATTTCAAATATACCAGAATGCGATTTGGTGAAGGACGTCGCATTTTCAGGATGGCACCTTTGCACCATCATTTTCAGAAGCTGGGTTATCCCGAACCAAAAATTGTATTTCGGTTTTTGGTAGTCAGTGTGATGCTGGCGCTTATTTCAATCGTTACGCTTAAATTACGTTAATCAGATGCATCAGGACCGGAATAATTACAAAAAAATTGCTGTGCTTGGCGGAGGTGAAAGTGGCTGTGGAGCTGCTTTACTTGCCAAAAAGCATGGTATTTATGCGTTTGTTTCCGACAGTATGACCATTAAACCGGCTTATAAAACTGATTTAACCGACCATCATATTGATTTTGAAGAAAATAACCATACCGAATCTTTGCTTGCCACTTTTGAATTAATTATCAAAAGCCCTGGAATACCTGATAATGCGCCAATTATCAATTTCCTGCGCGGGAAAAATATCCCGATTGTTTCGGAAATTGAATTTGGCTACTGGTTTACAAATGCTACACTGGTTTGTATCACCGGCAGCAATGGAAAAACAACCACTGCTTTACTTACAGGCCATATTTTGGAAACAGCCGGTCTGGACGTTTGTGTTGCAGGTAATGTGGGACAAAGTTTCGCGAGGCAACTTTCAATTTCAGACCACGATTATTTTGTTCTCGAAATCAGTAGTTTTCAGTTGGATGATATTCGGCATTTCAAAGCAGACATAGCTGTAATAACCAATATCACTCCGGATCATCTCGATCGTTATGAACATAGTTTTGATAAATATGCGGATTCTAAATTCAGAATCCTGAATAATCAAACCGATCAGGACGCTTTCATTTATTGTGCTGATGACACCACTATTATAAGCCGGATCGCCGGAAGGAAAATCAGTGCAAAACAATATCCATTTTCACTTAAGCCATACGAAGGCATTGAAGGTGGAGCAATCCATGAATATAATATCATCATTAATATACACCAAAATACCCTGACCATGACGCTCGAACAGTTGGCTCTTCAAGGAAAACACAATGTTTATAACTCCATGGCTGCTGGAATTTCGGCCAAACTTCTGCAAATCAGGAAAGAATCCATCAAGCAGGGATTATCCGATTTTCAAAATGTTGCGCATCGCCTCGAATATGTGGCCAATGTGCATGGAGTTTCGTATTATAATGATTCAAAAGCGACCAATGTCAATTCAACATGGTATGCGCTTGAGAATATGCAGCGACCTGTCGTTTGGATTGCCGGTGGTGTTGACAAGGGAAACGATTATACTGATTTGCTGCCACTGGTAAAATCAAAAGTGAAGGCGATCATCTGTTTGGGACTCGATAATAAAAAATTGATTGAAACCTTTGGAAGTCTGGTCGATCAGGTGTATGAAGTACGTTCGATGGGCCAAGCAGTGATGGTGGCTTCCGAAATTTCGAGTAATGATGATGTGGTATTGTTGTCACCTGCATGTGCAAGTTTTGATTTGTTTGATAATTATGAAGATCGTGGTATCAGATTTAAAGAGGCAGTAAAGAGTTTGTAGTTATGAAATTATTTTTCGGAGATATCAAAGGCGATAAAGTGATTTGGGTGGTAGTCTTGTTTCTATCGCTCTTCTCATTGCTGGCAGTTTATAGCTCAACCGGAACGCTTGCCTATAAGTATCAGGGAGGAAATACGGAATATTATATGCTGAAGCATTTCATTATTCTATTTCTTGGCTTATTATTTATGTATCTGGCTCATAAGATAAAATATATTTATTATTCTCCGATTTTTCAGATAGCCTTGTGGATTTCGATTCCATTGTTGTTTTTCACACTCATTTTCGGATTGAATCTGAACGATGCAAAACGTGTTTTACCCCTGCCATTCAATTTAACTTTTCAAACCAGTGACCTGGCTAAATTGACACTTATAATATATCTGGCATACCTGCTGACCAAAAAGCAGGATTATATCAAAGATTTTAAATCTGCTTTTGTTCCTATAATGTTGCCGGTTTTACTCGTGGTATTTTTTATTCTTCCGGCTAATTTTTCAACAGCAGCCATGATTTTTGCCACAAGTCTGGTACTTATGTTTGTAGGCCGGGTCAATTTAAAGTACATTTTTTCATTGGTTGGCATTGGCGTTGTAGCATTGGCTCTGTTTATTCTGGTATTGATGCAGATGCCGGTTGACAGGCAAGGCCGGTTAGGAACATGGAAAAACCGTATTGAAAGTTTTACAAAAGGTGACGGTGATAATTTTCAGATTGAACAAGCTGAAATTGCCATTGCAGGAGGCGGAATATTTGGAAAGATGCCGGGTAACAGCACACAGCGTAATTTTCTGCCGCATCCCTATTCCGATTTTATTTTCGCAATCATCATCGAAGAATATGGTTTGCTGGGAGGTGCTTTTATGGTTTTACTATACCTGATCATTTTATTCAGGGCAGTCGTTATCATGACGAAGATTCCCCAGACTTTTGGGGCCTTTTTATCAATTGGTGTGGCTTTTAGTCTTGTATTTCAGGCAATGGTAAATATGGGTGTAGCCGTTGGGTTGCTGCCGGTTACAGGTCAGCCCCTGCCTTTGGTGAGTATGGGTGGTACATCTATTTGGTTTACAAGCATTTCGCTTGGTATTTTATTAAGTGTGAGCAAGGAAATTGCTACAAAAGAAAAATTGCAATCAATAGAAGATGAAGCAGTTGTTGCGGATAATAATTAGCGGAGGTGGGACCGGTGGCCATATTTTTCCGGCCATCGCCATAGCAGATGCAATGAAAAAGTTGCATCCGGATGCTGATATATTATTTATCGGAGCGGAAAACCGCATGGAGATGAGTCGTGTACCTGCCGCGGGATATCCTATTAAAGGATTGTGGATCAGTGGTTTTCAACGGAATTTTAGCATGCAGAATTTATTATTTCCGTTCAAGGTGATTGTCAGTTATTTGCGTGCCAGACAGATTGTTAAAAAATTCAATCCGGATTGCGTGATCGGTGTTGGGGGTTACGCAAGCGGCCCCACTTTACGTGCAGCCATTTCGCTGGGTTGTAAAACCTTGATTCAGGAACAAAATTCGTTTCCTGGCGTAACAAATCGAATTCTTGCCGGGAAAGTCGATCGTATTTGTGTTGCGTATGAAAAAATGGACAAATGGTTTCCTGCACATAAAACTATACTCACAGGCAACCCTTTGCGTAGAAGCGCGGTAGAAATTGAAGGAAAAAAAGAAGAAGCCATGTCATTTTTCGGACTTTCGAAAGACAAAAAAGTTCTGCTCATTGTTGGCGGAAGTCAGGGTGCAAGAGCGATAAATCTTGGGATAGCTGCTCATATTATTAAATACTTAGATTCTGGAATTCAGGTAATCTGGCAAACCGGAGAAGGGTTTTGTGAACAGGCTGTTGAAGTTGTTAAGGCTTCCAATGCAATGAATTTGATCAAGGTATTTGCATTTATCCAAAGAATGGATCTCGCTTACGCGGCAGCTGATTGCATTATTTCCAGAGCTGGTGCCATTGCTATTTCCGAAATGGCTGTGATCGGTAAACCTGTCATTTTTGTACCGCTCCCTACTGCTGCTGAAGATCATCAAACACAGAATGCGTTGCGGCTGGTAAAAAGTGAGGCTGCCCTGCTTGTGAAAAACAATGAAACAGGCGAAAAACTTTTTTCTGAAGTAAGTGTATTAATGGCCGATTCTTTAAAAATGAGTAAGCTGTCAAAAAATATCAAATTATTTGCCATCGAGAATTCTGATAATCTGATTGCCAATGAAATAATAAAACTGATTGAATCATGAAATTCGGAGCAGGAGATAGTATCTATTTTATTGGTATAGGTGGCATAGGAATGAGCGCTCTGGCAAGGTATTTTCATATTCAGGGTGCTGATATTCATGGATATGACCGTACCCGAACCCCACTTACCATACAGTTGGAAAATGAAGGCATGCAAATTCATTACAACGAAGCAACCGATCTTATACCGGTTAATCCAGGTCTGGTAATTTATACACCTGCTATTCCTATATCAAATATAGAATTGCAGTTTGTTAGAGAATCAGGTTTTCCATTGATGAAGAGGTCGGAGGTATTGGGAGCGCTTACAAAAGATTTGTTTACGATTGCAATTGCCGGCACCCACGGAAAAACTACTATTACATCGATGACTTCGCATTTACTGGCGCAGGCAGGTTTGCCTTTCAGCGCTTTTATAGGAGGTATCAGCAACAATTTCGGAAGTAACCTTGTCTGTACTCCAGATAATAAGATTATTGTTGTTGAAGCAGACGAATTTGACAAATCATTTTTACAGCTGCAGCCTTCCATTTCGGTGATCAGTTCGATGGATGCTGATCATCTCGATATTTATCAAAATCACAATCAGCTGATTGAGACCTATCAGCTGTTTGCTCAAAATACCAGAAAAAAAGGCAATGTGATTGTTCGTTTTGGACTAAAAATTGAAACAACTGAATCATTCTCAACTTATGGGATGAATCAGGGTGCGGATGTTTATGCCACGAATATCCATGTAAATGAGGGTCGGTTTGTTTTTGATCTTCACCTTCGAAAAGGTGAAATGACCAATGTCATCATGCAATTACCTGGCCGGCATAATATTGAAAATGCGCTGGCCGCGGCATCGGTGGCCGAACTGATGGGTGTTTCCAAAGAGCAGATTGCAGAAGGAATCTCAACTTTTACCGGTGTGAAACGTCGGTTTGAATTCAAAGTGAGAAATCCAAAAGTTATTTATATCGACGATTATGCGCATCATCCTGAGGAATTGAGGGCATGTATTTCTGGAGTGAAAGAATTGTTTCCGGGAAAGAAAATCACAGGAATCTTTCAACCGCATCTCTTCAGTCGCACACGCGACTTTATGGAAGATTTTGCAAAGAGTCTGGCTTTGCTTGATCAGCTGATTCTGCTCGATATTTATCCCGCCCGCGAAGAACCTATTGAAGGAATTACATCTGAAGCTTTACTCCGGCTTATCAATATAGAAAGCAAGCAGATTTGTACGAAAGAGAATCTTCTCCAAATAATTGGGAATGCTAAACCAGAAGTTTTATTAACTCTTGGTGCAGGTGATATTGACCAGTTTGTTCAACCTTTACAACAACTGCTGTCATCATGGTAAAAAAGATTCTCACGATATCAACCTGGGTGGTCAGTTTTCTGGCTCTGGTGGCATTGTTTGCTTTTGCCAGAATGGAATATCTGCAATCTCCGGTTAAAAGTTTGCGCCTGGTGATCGACCGGCCTGCAAATGGTGGATTTCTTGAATACAAAAAGACCTATTCACTCATAATGAAAATGACGGATTCAATTTTGGGTCAGCCAGTTGGGAAGCTTTCACCCTATGTATTGAAAAGCAAATTATCTTCAAATCCTTATGTATCACATGTTGAGTTATTTACAACAATGGATGGTGATCTCAATGTATTTCTGACCGAACGTGAAGCCCTGGTCAGGGTTTTTGACAGCACAAACCAGAGTGCATATATCGATACAAAGGGCGTTTTGTTTCCGTTGCATCCTGATTATTCAGCAAGGGTTATGGTGGCCAGTGGTTGTTTTGCATTTCCTGAGTTGATGCCCGGTGCAACGGCCAGAGTGGCCTCAAAATTATATGCCAGCTCAAAATTGAATGATATTTATACACTTGCTGGAAGCCTTGCCAAAGATGAGTTTTTAAAAGTATTTGTAGCGCAGGTTTATCTGGATAGTCTGGGCGAATTTGAACTCACCCCGCGTCTGAGTAACACCAATATTGTTATTGGAAATACAGATGATCTGGATTCGAAACTGAGTGATATGAAGGTTTTCTTTTTAAATAAAGCGGTTAAACCTGAACTGTACGACTATAAAATCATCAGTTTAAAATATAAAAATCAAATAGTTTGTATCAAAAGACAAGTAATATGAAAAGTACTGAAATTATTGTCGGATTGGATATCGGCACAACGAAAATAGCTTGCATCGTTGGAAGACGAAACGAGAATGGAAAAATCGAGATCCTTGGTTTTGGAAAAACCGAGTCTATCGGAGTGAAGAGGGGAATCGTTTCCAATATTGAAGATACAGTGAACTCGATCAAACGCGCCGTTGAAGAGGCTTCAATGCGTTCGAAAGTGGATATTAAATATGTGAATGTAGGTATTGCTGGACAGCATATTAAAAGTCTTCAGCATCGCGGTAGTCTGATTCGCGAATCCAGTGAAAAAGAGATTGACAGACTTGAAATTGACAAGCTGATCAATGATATGTACAAGCTGAATATGGCGGCTGGCGAAGAAATTATCGATGTAATTCCCCAGGAATATATTATCGATGGTGAGGCTGGTATCAAACAGCCAATCGGTATGATGGGAAGCAAAGTGGAGGCAAATTTTCATGTAATTATCGGACAGACAGCGGCAGCACGTAATATCCTTAAATGCGTGAAAAGAGCTGGTCTTGAGATGGTTGATCTTATTCTGGAACCCATTGCTTCAGCAGAATCTGTATTGGGAGAAGAAGAGAAAGAAGCCGGTGTTGTACTGGTTGACATTGGTGGTGGAACGACAGATATTGCCATTTTTCATGATAAAATCATCCGGCACACGGCAGTCATTCCGTTTGGAGGCGATATTATTACAGATGATATCCGCGAAGGATGCACCATTATTAAAAAACATGCAGAAGAAGTCAAAGTGAAATTTGGTTCAGCGCTTGCAAGCGAAAACCGTGATGATGAGGTAGTTTCTATTCCCGGAATACGTGGGAGAGCCCCCAAGGAAATCTCATTCCGTAATCTGGCCTCTATCATTCAGGCGCGACTGGAAGAAATTATCGAGAATGTATATTATGAAATCAAAAATTCCTCTTTTGAGCGCAAACTTATTGCAGGTATAGTACTTACAGGTGGCGGTGCCCAGATGAAGCATATTGATCAGTTAACCGCATTTATTTCTGGAATGGATGTCAGGATCGGTTACCCAAATGAACATCTTGCTTCGGGCACACCGGATGAACTTGCCAGTCCGATGTATGCAACCGGAATTGGTCTGGTGATAGAAGGAATACGCCGTCACGACTATGAACTGGAGATTGAAGGTTTGAAACAACCAGCACCATTGTCCAAAAATTCTGGAAAGGCAGGCAAGGAAACCAGAAGCGAAGAAAAGTCGAAAAGAAGCGGTTACAGTTATCTGGAACGTATCAAACAGTTGTTCGAAAGAGACCTGATTGAATAGACAGCGCTATTAACCAAAGAATGTTGAAAACTCCTCAGGAATATTTAAGCCAGGTGGAAACAAGTAGTTAATTTTAAAATCTCTAATCATGCCCGAAATGTTAAAATTTGAACACCCAAAACAACAGTCAAATATTATAAAAGTCATTGGTGTTGGCGGTGGAGGAAGCAATGCCGTTACCCATATGTTTAATCAGGGAATCAAAGGTGTTGATTTCATTCTATGCAATACTGATTCTCAAGCACTTGACATTAGTCCTGTGCCAAATAAAGTACATCTCGGCAATCGAAATCTTGGTGCTGGAAACGTGCCTTCCGTGGGCCGTGATGCTGCCATTGAAACGCGTGATGCCCTCAGAGATATCCTTGAACCTCATACCAAAATGCTGTTTATTACTGCCGGTATGGGTGGTGGAACCGGCACAGGTGCTGCTCCTGTTGTTGCTGAGATGGCCCGTGAGCTGGATATTCTTACAGTTGGTATTGTTACATTGCCTTTCAATTTTGAAGGTCGGCGCCGTCGTCAGCAGGCTCTTGAGGGTATTGATGAATTGCGGAAGTATGTCGATGCTTTACTGATTATCAGCAATGATAAACTCAGAGACGAATATGGCAATATGAAACTCACTGAAGCCTTCAAAAAGGCAGATGATGTACTCGCAATTGCTGCCAAAGGTATTGCTGAGATCATCACAGTGACAGGGTATATCAACGTTGACTTTGAAGATGTGAAAACCGTAATGAAACAAAGCGGAAAAGCGATCATGGGTTCCGGAGTGGCTGAAGGTGAAAACCGTGCTACAAAAGCAATTGAAGATGCCATGCGTTCACCTTTGTTAAATGATTCAAATATTTCAGGCGCAAAAAATATTCTGCTTTATATCACTTCAGGAAATGAAGAAGTAACCTTTGACGAAGTAAAAGATATTACTGATTACATCCATACCATCTGCGGTAACTCAGCTGAAGTTATCTGGGGCAATGGAACTGACCTGACACTTGAGGATCAGATTGCAATCACAGTTATCGCGACTGGTTTTGCTGCTGAAGAGGATGGAAAAGTAATTAATGATTTGTATGCTGAAAGACGGAATTCGTCTAATACAGTTACCCGTCCAACGACAGTGCATACTATCGGAGAAGTGTCAAATGAAACTGAGCAGAAAGAGGAATCGTTAGCCAGACCGCGTCCGGTTGAGGCTTTTCAGAATAACCCGGCGGTAAAACCTGTGAAGATTCATGCTTTGTTTGAACCAGAAAAGGTTGAACCGATTGAACAAATCAGAAACGATGAAATGGATCTGGAAAGAGAACCAGAGACAATGGAATCGTTCACCGAAGTTGAAGATGTTGTAATTGAATCGCACGAAGCAGCACGGGAAGTGATTTTCGAAATTGTGCAACCGGCTGAATCACATAACGAACAGCCTGCAATGCGTTTTGCTGAAGAGAAAAGTGACCGTGCTGAAATGGATCGTAAATCACTCGAGAGACAATCACGCCTGAAAGCGATGAGTATGAAACTCAAAACACATGAAGGTATTGAAGAACTCGAAAGTGAACCGGCATTCAAACGTCGCGGCATGCAGTTGAATGAAGAGGAGTCATCCAATGAAGTTTCAAGATACAGCTACAATCCAAATGAACAACGCCCCGGATTACGGTCTGAAAACTCTTATTTACACGATAACGTAGATTAAAGGGCGGAAGACCTAAGTCAGAAGACCGAAGTCGCTTGCCTCGGCAGTATGACGGTGGAATACTGAAGTTGAAGGATTAGATTAATTTTTAAAAATGCCTCACAAAAATCATTCAGATGTCATTAGAAATATTGATTAACAACGATATAAAGCAGGCTATGCTTGCCAAAGATACGCGTAAGCTTTCTGCTTTGCGTGCCATCAAAGCTGCACTTTTACTCGAAAAAACAGGGAAAGATGTTTCAAGTGGTGAGATTCCCGAAACAGTTGAACTGAAATTGTTGCAGAAATTGGTGAAACAACGCAAGGAATCAGCTGGTATATATGTTGAGCAAAACCGCCCCGACCTTGCCGATGAAGAAAACTATCAGTCGGCTATTATTGAGGCCTATTTGCCTGCTCAGTTAAGCAATGATGACATCCGAAAGATTGTTGCAGACGTTATTGCTGCAACCGGCGCTTCAAGCATCCGCGATATGGGGAAAGTGATGGGTCTGGCAAGCAAGGAAGTCGCCGGACGAGCAGATAATCAACTTATCTCAACCATTGTAAAAGAGATGTTGGGTGTATAAACCTGATTTGAACAAATAACAAAAAAGGAGCCCGATTGAGCTCCTTTTTTAATTTTATCAGGTATCGGAAAATTATCCCAATGCCACTCTTTTGAAATCAACAACAGTCAGGGCTTTGTCGGCATCGGCAAGGTACTGACGAACAGTTTTCTTGTTTTCACGGATGAAATCCTGGTTGAGTAATGTGCTTTCACGATAGAACTTATTCAGTTTTCCACGGGCGATTTTTTCAAGCATGTCTTCGGCTTTGCCTTCGTTGCGAGCCTGTTCCATACCCACTTCAATCTCACGCTGGATAACATCCTGAGGAACATCATTTTCGTCGAGGGCAACAGGAGCCATGGCGGCAACCTGCATGGCCACTTCGTGTCCGAGTTGTTCAACATTGGCAACACCGGCTTTGCTTAAGGCAACGATGGTAGCCAAACGGTTTCCTGAGTGAATATAGGCAGCGGTAACAGCTGATTCAACTTTTCCAAAAGCGCCCAATTCAATTTTTTCACCGATTTTTCCTGTTTGATCAATGATGGTTTCAGCAACGGTTCTGCCATTCAGATCCATAGCCAGTAAGGTATCAATATCAGCAACTTTATTTTTGATTGCCAAATCGAGTATGCTGTGTGTATAAGCGATAAAATCTTCATTTTTCGCAACGAAATCGGTTTCACAGTTTACTTTAACAACAGCGGCATAAGTATGATCAGCACTTGTTTTTGAAACAACAACACCTTCAGTTGCTTCGCGGTCTGCTCTGTTGGCAGCCACTTTTTGTCCTTTTTTACGCAGATAATCAACGGCTTTTTCCATATCGCCTTCACTTTCCACAAGAGCTTTCTTGCAGTCCATCATACCGGCACCGGTAACTTTACGTAACTCATTAACTTGAGAAGCGGTAATGTTCATAGTATGTTTATCTAAAATTTATCAATTATTTTTTTGAAACAGGTTTGCGGGGACGTTTGTTTTTCTGCGCATTATCACCTTCACCTTTTTTTGAACCTGGACCAGCGCCTTTTTTGGAGCCTTCTTCTTCCTCGTCATCAAAGTTTGGACCATTGTTCAAATCGTCATCATCATCAGAGTCTTTGTCATCATGGGCCTTGTCTTTCGATAATTTACGCTCGTTCATTCCTTCTTCAATGGCCTCGGTCATCGCACGGATGATCAGTGAAATTGATTTTGAAGCATCATCATTGCCCGGGATTGGGAAATCGATGATGTTCGGGTTTGAGTTTGTATCGACGATAGCGAATGTAGGGATGTTCAGTTTGCGTGCTTCGGCAATGGCAATGTGTTCTTTGATAACGTCAACAACAAAAATAGCAGAAGGCAGACGGTTCAGGTCAGCGATACTACCTAAGTTCTTTTCCAGTTTTTCGCGTTCGCGCTGAATCTGGAGTCTTTCACGTTTCGACAGGTTGAGGTAGGAGTCACTTACCATCAGTTTGTCGATGTTAACCATTTTACGCACTGCTTTACGGATTGTAGCAAAGTTGGTGAGCATTCCACCAGGCCAGCGCTCAGTTACATAAGGCATGCCTACTTTTGCGACTTCTTCTGCTACGATAGCTTTGGCTTGTTTCTTGGTGGCAACGAAGAGAACTTTTTTGCCTGAACGGGCCAGCTGACGCATTGCGTTTGAAGCTTCTTCAAGCTTGGCCTGTGTTTTATAAAGATCAATAATGTGGATTCCGTTACGCTCCATAAAGATGTAAGGAGCCATGTTTGGATTCCATTTGCGGCGAAGGTGACCAAAATGTACACCTGCGTCTAATAATTCTTCAAAAGTTACTTTTGACATAAAGATTTAATTTTTAATTGTTTACATTCACTAAAAAACAATTGTTGAGTAGCTCTGCGAAGAGAAGTCTCAACAATTTGGATACTAAACACAATCGTTCGACGGGTAAAGGCCTAACGTTTGCTAAACTGGAATTTCTTACGGGCTTTTGGCTGACCTGGTTTCTTACGCTCAACCATACGTGGGTCGCGGCGCATCAAACCTTTTGCTTTTAAAACCGGACGGAATTCAGCATCAATTTCGACGAGTGCACGGCTGATACCCAAACTGAGTGCTTCGGCCTGACCATTGATACCTCCACCATCAAGATTTACTTTGATGTCGTATTTACCTACATTGTTTGTCAGAATAAGTGGTTGTTCAACAACAAATTGCAAAATCCCTGTAGGGAAGTACTCTTTATAATCCCTTTTGTTGATAGTGATACTACCATTGCCTGCTTTAAGATAAACACGGGCAACTGCAGTTTTCCTTCTGCCTAAGGCGTTGATTACTTCCATGATACTTATTTAATTGTATTAAGATTAATTATTTTTGGCTGTTGGGCTTCATGTTTGTGCTCTGGACCGGCGTATACATAAAGGTTACGAAACAATTCAGCACCGAGGATAGTTTTTGGAAGCATGCCTTTGACAGCTTTTTCAATCACTACTTCTGGTTTTCTTTTTAACTGATCAGTTACGGTTCTAACTTTTTGACCACCTGGATAGCCTGAGTGACGGATATAGTATTTTGTTTCCATCTTGTTGCCTGTTAAAGCAAACTTTTCGGCATTGATAACGATTACGTTATCACCGCAATCGCTGTGGGGAGTGTAGGAGGGTTTGTTTTTGCCTCTCAGGATTTTCGCAACCTGTGATGCCAGTCTTCCTAAGATTTGACCCTCAGCATCGATGACAACCCAACCTTTGTTCGCGTTCGCTTTGTTCACGCTCACAGTTTTGTAACTCAATGTATTCATTTGACTCTTAATGTTTCTTGTGTCGCAATAGTACGTACTTATCCCAAAACGGGGGTGCAAAAATAGAAACTTATTTCGGTAATAACAAATTTACGAACAATAATTTGTTAATATTTCTATTACGGATTGCAATAGAGGCTTTAAACACTTTTATGGACAGTTTAAAAAGCATACAAATATACGTTTTTTTCGAACTGGAATCGTCGAATCACTTTTGATTCAAAGAATTGTGCATGTCGATTCATTATTCCATTTGTTTACTTTTGCAGTTGAAATAATTGAGGATATGTCGGTTTCAGTTGATAAAGTCACCAAAATGTATGGAGTGCAAAAAGCACTCGATGAAGTCAGTTTTACTATACCTGCCGGGCAGATCGTCGGGCTGCTTGGTCCCAATGGTGCAGGCAAATCGACCATTATGAAAATATTGACCTGTTTTATTCCACCCACTTTTGGGACTGCTTCCGTTAATGGACTCGATGTGATTGAAAACTCCATCGAAGTACGTCGGCTTGTTGGTTATCTGCCTGAGCACAATCCGCTTTATACCGATATGTATGTACGTGAGTATCTTGAATTCAGCGCTGGTATTTATCAACTGGGAAAATCATCAAAGTCACGCATTGACGAAATGATTGAGCAAACCGGCCTGACGGATGAACGACATAAAAAAATTGCCGCCTTATCGAAAGGTTACCGGCAGCGTGTAGGTCTGGCTCAGGCAATGCTGCACAATCCCGAAGTACTGATTCTCGATGAACCAACCTCGGGCCTCGATCCCAACCAGCTGATCGATATCCGTAACCTTATCAAAAAAATGGGCGAACAGAAAACGGTGATCCTTTCGACACATATCATGCAGGAGGTAGAAGCGGTTTGCGACAGGGCTATCATCATCAACAAAGGCAAAATTGTTGCTGACGATAAAACGGCAGATATTCTCAAGTCAGATAATCAAAACAGGTTGATTGTCGAACTTGACAAGGCTATCGATGCTTCACTTTTCAAATCAATCACTATTATTTCAGACTATAAAAAGATGAATGGAAATATATGGCAAATCAGCGCAAAAAATCTGGATGAACTCCAGCAGGAACTGATGAAATGGGCTGTGAATAACAAGCTTGCCATTCTTTCGATGCGACGCTCCGAAAACACCATGGAAGAATCGTTTCACCGGCTTACCAAAGATTAAATTCTTTTTGCTCCCAAACCTACGAAACTGGGGCTTTTTTAATTCTTGCATTTTGACTTTGCATTCTGCGTTTTGAATTTTTTTTTGTTCTCCTCCGTTTTTGGGGGCCGGGGGGGCAAGACAGCCAAAATAAAAACTTCCACCGGAGGTTCATGCGAAAAATGTACATTTGCAGTTATATCTTTAAATTTGTGTTCAACTGATCACTTGCATCAGATTTTACTGATGGTCAAAAAAAAGCATTGTATGAAAAATACTATCCTGAAAAATATCACTCTTATTATTATGTTGATGATATTTTCGCAATTCATTGTTTTACAATCATGTACCAAAGATACTGCAAACCAAAATCCTGAAATAACCTATGTTACAGTTAATCCGGAAACAGTGTATGCTTTTGGTGTAGCGAAAGTGAAAGTGGAAGCATCTGATCCGGACAAGGACAAACTGACTTATGTGTATCAGGTTGATTTTGGCACCATTGAAGGCTATGGATCTACTGCATTCTGGAATGCGCCGGGCGCAAACAGCACTGCTACAGCAACCATTATTGTTTCAGATGGTAATGGTGGAGAAGCAACTTCAACTGCCTATCTGAATACACAGGGGCCTGCTACCCAGATATCAGGTAACATTCAGGTTCCTGAAAATATTGTCGGGAATATGTTCGAATCGAAAGTGAGTATTTACAAAGACTATGAGAGCTGGATGGAGAATATTCCGTTTCAACGTATTGTTGTCGGAGACGACGGTTCAAAAATTGTGTACAATATGGTGGGCGTGGCACCTGGCAATTATTACATCGACGTTTGGAAAGACAGCGATAATAATGGCAAATGGAGTTATGGCGACCTAGTGGGATGGAAAGGTTCGGGCAGTCTTAATTCGCCGGTTCTTGAAATGATCACTGTAGTAGATGGCCAAACTACCATCTGCAATATCAGTAATGTTTTTGTTGCGTCGTATTAGATTTAACGGGATAGTACAAAATGTGGTTTTGAATTTTTAAGACTTCAACGTTCGTGTATTAAATAAAAAGATTTACTTTTGCGGCTTGAACCTGTTGTGGTTCAAACAGATTGAAAATTGTGGAAAAATTTGATTGATTGCAACCACTTAAAAAAATGCTAAAGCAACTTTAGCCTGCCAATCGCCTCTTTTCCATTCAGTTAATAACAAATTAATTATTCAAAAATGGGATATTTATTTACATCCGAGTCGGTTTCAGAAGGCCATCCTGACAAAGTATCGGATCAGATTTCAGATGCAGTATTAGATGAGATGTTGCGCTTCGATCCTGAGTCGAAGGTAGCCTGCGAAACATTGGTAACAACCGGACTGGCAGTACTGGCCGGCGAAGTGAAAACAAAAGGATATGTTGATGTTCAGACCATTGCCCGTCGTACAATTGATCGGATTGGTTATAACAAAGCTGAATATCAGTTCGATGCAAAATCCTGCGGGGTATTATCAGCGATCCATGAGCAGTCGCCAGATATTAACCAGGGGGTGGTTCGTAAAAGTGAAGAAGAGCAGGGCGCGGGTGATCAGGGTATGATGTTTGGTTTCGCTTGTCGCGAAACGGAGAGTTATATGCCTCTTACAAGCGAGTTGTCACATATTTTTCTTCATGAATTGTCGGCCATTCGTAACGAGGGTAAGAAAATGAAGTATCTGCGCCCTGATGCAAAGTCACAGGTTACAGTCGAATATGCCAACAACTGGAAGCCGGTTCGTATAGACACCATTGTTATTTCGACCCAACATGATGATTTTGATGAAGAGGAAGCGATGCTTGCCAAAATCAGGTCAGATGTTGAAACAATTCTGATTCCGAGAGTGAAGAAATTGCTTCCTCAAAAAACAAGGAACTTATTTAAGAATGACTTCAAATTATTCGTTAATCCAACCGGAAAATTTGTGATTGGCGGACCGCATGGCGACACAGGCCTGACCGGACGAAAAATTATTGTTGATACGTATGGTGGACGTGGTGCACATGGTGGCGGCGCTTTTTCGGGTAAAGATTCGTCAAAGGTTGATCGTTCAGCAGCTTATGCGGCCCGTTACATCGCAAAAAATATGGTTGCAGCCGGAATCTGTGAGGAAGTGCTTGTTCAGGTTGCCTATGCGATTGGCGTTGCACAACCCGTTGGTTTCTATATAAATACACGTAATACAACGAAAATTACAGATCAGAACGGAAAGAAACTTACCGATGAACAAATCTCGGAAAAGATCGCTTCAATCTATGATATGCGTCCTTACGCGATCGTAAAACGTTTCGGATTGAAAAACCCGATTTTTGAGCCAACTGCTTCCTATGGCCATTTTGGTCGCGATCATTATGCCAAAGAAGTTGAAGTGTATTATAAGGATGAAACTACCACCGTCAAAACATTGGATGGCGTTGAAAAGTACTTCAAAACAGTTGATTTCTTTAGTTGGGAGAAACTCGACTTTGTTGAAAACATTCAAAAAGCTTTCGGGCTTTAATCTTGTTTTTAGATGGAGATCGCCGGTGATGAGAATTGCCGGCGATTTTTTTTTATATAATGGTTCACAGATGACATGGATAATACGGATTTACACGGATCGGAGTTTAATCAAAGGAATTTAATATACTTCAAATATGGTTAGCGTTTCGCAATCAATTTCATTCATTGTGCCACCGGGATAGGTAGTAAAATCCTATCTTTGCAAAATGAATATCGAAGATATCCGAACTTATTGTCTGGAAAAGAAAGCTGTAACCGAAGGCCTTCCTTTTGGAGATGATACGCTTGTGTTCAAAGTTGCCGGAAAAATGTTTTTACTTGCAAATCTTGAAGGACCACTTTCGATAAACATCAAGGCGAGCCCGGAAGAAGTGATTGACCTCATCGAACGATTTCCTGAGGCGCGTCCGGGATATCACATGAATAAAAAACACTGGATTTCAGTTGATATTGATTACAATAGTAATCTGCTGCGTATTCAATCATGGATCGACCGTTCCTATGAACTGGTTGTAAACAGTTTGCCTCGCAAGGTTCAGGAAGAAATTTGAAATTAAACCAGATTGTTATTAATCGCCTTGCTGTACGTTGATTGCGATTTAATCCCAACGAATTTCTCAACAGGTTTCCCGTTTTTGAAAAGAACTACAGTCGGAATGGATCTGATTCCAAATTCAGTTGCGATTTTCTTTTGTTCATCAATATTGAGTTTCCCAATGATGGCCTTTTCTTTGAATTCGTCGGCCAATGCACTGATGGTTGGCGCAAGCATCAGACAAGGACTGCACCAGGGAGCCCAGAAATCGACCAATACTGTGCCTTTTGAAATTGTTTGTTTGAAATTGCCGTCTGTTAAAGTTTTGATTTCCGCACTTTCGTTTGCAGGATTATGATTTTTGATGAGTGCATATTTCCTGTAAGCGCCAAATAAAAAAAGTGTCAGCACGAGTGCAAGTATGATCCAGATTGCCATTTGTATGTGTTAATTTAGGCACAAAAGTAGTTGATTTGCTGAGTTGGAAACGACAATCATAAAATGAATCACCTACTCTGACATATCTGTTGAGCAATAACATCAATAAAATATTTTCATTCACTCAGTTTGTGTCAGAACCATTTCTTCTTTGCGAACCATCTGATCATTAATCCACTAATAATCAGCATAGCAATCCAAACAAAAAGATATCCATATTTCAATCGAAGTTCGGGCATGAAATCAAAATTCATCCCGTATAAACCAACAATAAATGTTAACGGAATGAAAATGGTCGAAATGATGGTGAGTAATTTCATGATCTGGTTCATCTTATTACTTAGCGTTGAAAGGTAAATGTCTTTCAGACCGGAATTCAGATCCCGGAAGGATTCTATGTTCTCATAAATCTGCATCAGATGATCATACACGTCATTGAGGTATCTGATCTGAAGTTGATCAATTAACGGCGTTTCGATCTTGATCAGGGTGCCTAACGCCTCGCGAAGAGGAAAAACACTTTTCTTGATAAACAGCAGGTCCTTTTTTAAAAGCTGAATTGATTCCAACACATCATTGGCTGTTTCATCAAAAATTGCATCTTCCAGCTTATCGATGAAATCACCGGTTTTCTCGATAGCAACGTAATAATTATCCACAATTACGTCTATCAAAGCATAAAAAAGATAATCAACACCGCGTGTGCGCAGGCGTCCTTCAGGAAGCTGCATACGTTCGATGATAGGATTATACAAAGGGAGCGGAGTTTCGTGAAACGTAATCAGCACATTTTTGAAAAGCAACAGACTCACCTGATCTGAATCAAGATCATATTCTTTTGAATTATTCTGTAGTGTTTTGATGGTGAGGAAAATTGTCTGATCATCAATATAATCAACCTTTGGATGATGTTCTGTATTCAAAATATCTTCAATAACCAAGGGGTGAAGCTTGAATATTTTACCAATTTCCCCGATAATTTTCGTGTCCTGCAGCCCGGTAACCTGAATCCATGTATTTCTTTCCTGAGATAAATAGTCGGGTATTTTATCAAGTGTAATATTCTTGTCTTCTTTGTAATATTCATTTTTAAACTGAACAACATCAATTTTTGTAAGTTCGGTTTTCACCCTGCCAATATGTACCAGAGTTCCGGGCGACAATCCTGCCTGACGGGGAATGGCTGGTTTATGGATTTTTTTTGGTGGTTTGCGGTTTTTCATTGCATCAGAATAAGAGAAAAAGTGTTATTTAATTGAACCAAAGTTAAGGATTGTTCAGTAATGGAATCAAATATTGGCTTTTGTCAGCTATTTTGTCTGGTAATTTAGAAAGATCAATTTTATCTCGTTGTATTTAGGTTTATATTTGTTGGGTATTATTTGTTCTGATACTGAAAGACATGAGAAAATTCTATTTAAAAATAATACTTCCGACAATATTTTCAATATTGTTGTTCATCCTTGCATTTTTTTTAATTATCATTCCGCGCTTTCAGGATGATATCATGAATAACAAGCGCGAAATGATTCAGGAACTGACCAATACAGTTTGGAGTGTTTTGTCGGGATATGAACAAGATGAACAAGATGGTTTGTTAACACGCGAAGAAGCGCAGCAGGCAGCCAAAAACCGGATTCAACATCTGCGTTATGGTGATGAGAACAAAGACTATTTCTGGATAACTGATATGAGGCCGGTTATGATTGTGCATCCATTCCGTAGTGATTTGAATGGAAAGGATTTAAGCAATTTCACCGATCCGCACGGAAAAAGACTTTTTGTTGAATGTGTCAGAAAAGTGAATGAATCGGAACAGGGCTATGTTGATTATATGTGGCAGTGGAAAGATGACTCACTGCATATTGTACCGAAATTGTCATACGTGAAGTTGTTCAAACCCTGGAACTGGGTCGTTGGTACAGGGATTTATCTTGATGATGTGAAAAAAGATATTTCAAGACTAACGCACAGGATGATGTGGATAACGTTGGGAATTTCTGTTTTACTTGCGTTTTTATTGTTTTATATTTTGAAACAAAGTATCAGCATCGAACGCAAACGAATAGCCGTTGCCGAAGATCTGCACGAAACGAAAGAGAAATTCAGAACACTCGTTGAGGCAGCAACCGAAGGTCTTCTCATGCTGATGGATGGGAAAATCGCTTTTTCAAATGATATTATCTGTAAGTTGATCGGTTATACCAATGAAGAACTGAATAATCTCCCATTGAGTGATATCATCAGCAAGCGCAACAACGGTGATATTTTGGACACTTTTTCTAAAAACACTATAAAAGAGGGACAGTTCGAACTGAATCTGAGTAGTAAAAATGGCAGTCTGATCGAAGTGCTCATCACTTCCTCAACAGCCATATTTTACGGTAAGATGGTCAATATCATTATAATAAAAGATATTTCTGTTGATAAAAACGTAAAATTCACCAGTCTTGATTATCAAAAAATAATCAGTACTCTAAACGTTGGATTCTTCAAAGCACGATTGGATGCCAAAGGTGGGTTTTTGTTCGCTAATGAAACGGCTCTTCGCATTTTCGGATTTAACGATTTTAAAGAAATTGCGGATGCCAGTCTGATTAAATTTTTTGTGGAACCGGATGATCGCACATATCTGATCCAAAATCTGACTGAACGGGGATTTATTAAGAAACACATAGTTAAAATTCATTTGAATAAGGATGGATTTGCTGTTGTCGCCATCTCTCTTGTGATGCTTCAAACTGAAAACAAGGATGAATGGGTTTGTGATGGGCTGATTGAAGATATCACAATACAGGAAATTGAGAAAACCCGGACAGCCCGGTTGATCGCTGAACTCAAGAGCAAGGATTTATTGTTGGAACGTGCCGTAAATGACTTTCTGAACCCGATCTGCACCATTGATTATGACGCTGGTTTAACGGATGCAATCCGTTTGATGTCGAAAAAGAAAACGGATTCCTTGCTGCTCACAAAAAACAAGCACGATTACTTTGGAATAATAACAAAATCGGATATTCAAAATAGAATATTTGACTTAAACCTGAAACTTGATAATCCAGCCTATCTGGTGATGAGTGCGCCAATTATTTCTGTTTCAGGTGATGATTCGACGCTTAATGCTCTTCGAATCTGCCATGAAAATGGTATAAATCATCTGCTTGTCAAGAACCTGGCAAATGAGGTTTCAGGTATTTTCAAAACAGAAAATGTATATAAGGCATTGTCCCATTCGCTGTCTTTTTATGTAAATAATATTTCAGAGGCAGAGTCAATTGATCAGATCAAAGCAAATTACGCTAATCTTCAGTTGCTTTTACGGCCTCTAATTCAAAGTGAAGTTTCGGTAAGTTACCTTACAAATATTATTACCGCTTTCTCGGATGCCACTATCCGAAAGGTTATCGAATTGTCTGTAGGTGATTTAGGAACGCCTCCTGTCGAATTTTCTTTTATATGTCTGGGAAGTGAAGGAAGAAGAGAGGAAACCTTGTTTACCGATCAGGACAATGCCATTGTGTATTTGGATGTTCCAAAGGAAAAAGAATTTTCAGTGAATTCCTATTTCTTGAAATTGGGTGAAACAGTATGCAATTCACTAAACGAAACAGGCTATGCTTTCTGTAAGGGCAAAATCATGGCTATGAATCCGCAATGGTGTAAATCGTTAGGTGATTGGGAAACGTATTTCATTCGCTGGATGACAACTCCTGATCCACAACATTTGCTGGATGCATCCATTTTCTTTGATTTCAGAAATGTTTATGGCGATGAAAAATTTACTGACAGATTGCATGAAGTGGTCTCATCCGGTATTAAGGTAAATCCTCAGTTTATTTATCATCTGGCACATAACGCATTCAACACCAAGGTGCAGCATGTTTCAGGCGGAAATATTTTATCTGAAAAACATGCTGATGTTGTCGATTTGAAGAGTGCGGTTGCACCGATTATTATGTTTGCCCGCACCTATGCTTTGCAGCACAATATAACAGGTACAAATACCATCGAAAGATTAAATACCCTGAAGGAAAAACATCTTATCAGTGATACAACAACAGATGAAATGTTGTATGCCTATAATTTTCTGATGAAGCTTCGTTTTAGAAATCAGCTTGAATTATTGGAATTAAATTTGCCATTGTCAAATATGATTTCCACAAAAAAAATGATGGAAATTGAGTTGCATCTGTTAAAAAAAGTGCTGGGAGTCATTCCTGATTTTCAGAATAAGATTAAAATAGATTTCAGGATTTCGATTTAATCCAATCCGTCTTTAGGACTTTTTTTTCAGATTGAAAAAAAGGCATTGTGTTTAAAATTCACGTGCTCATTTTGTTCGAGATATCCAAGTTGGTTTGTCAGCATCATGGTTTTACCGATTATCAGGGGTTTTTGGTTAAAATGGCTGTGTCCGTAAATCCAGAAGTTCGCATGGCTGTTTTCAATAGTTTCAGTGATGTCAACGCAAAAAGCTTCATTAATCAGACTTGAGTTGTGTGGTGGATAGTTACAAAGTGGTGAAGGCAGGTGGTGGGTTACTACAACAGTTCTCTCCGTTTTATTTGCCAATGCCGCTTTCAGAAAACTAAGGCTGTTTGCATGAAGTTGATTAAACTCTGTTACTTTCAAAGGTTTTTTGTTCATCGAGATAACCTGAAAATCGGAAACACGCTGTTCGATAAACCTTTCTTTATCTTCATTGATTTTAGACCATAAAGTGGTGAATATAAATTGAATACCTTCATAATTTAATGAAATATTATGTACAATATTTATATTCTTTCTAACCTGAATATTGTATGACTGACTGTATTCACTAAGATCCTTGTGGTAAAACTCGTGGTTACCCGGAACCCAGAAAATTTGTTTGAAATGTTCAGAAATGAAATGAAAAAACGGATTATTCAGTTGCTCATCAAACAGTGGTGTAATATCACCAGCCAGAATCAGCACTTCACCCGAAACGGACAAAGGTTTATTGATTAAATATTTGCTGTTTTTCTCAAACTCCAGATGCAGGTCCGAACAATATTGAATTTTCATAGCACAGGCTTGTGTTTTGTCTTTGGTTAACAAAAATAGTCATTTGTCAGCAGACCACAGTTTTGTGTCGGGCTGACGACTTTTAATGATGTAAAAATCAACCTACATCACTGATTTTTTTCAACAAAGGCATATCCAGAATCTCAATTTCCCTGCCTTTGATATGGATGATACTCTCTTTTGAAAATTCAGAAAGTAGCCTGACCGAATTTTCTTCAGAAACGCCAGCCATTTCGCCAATTTCTTTGCGTGATAATCCCAGATGAAATGTGCGATTGTTGTGCAGTTCGGACAGATAAATAAGGTTTTCAGCAAACCTTCCCCTGATTTGTTTCTGATTCAATGAAATAATCTTTTTCATAATGTTTGAAACAGATTTACCAAAGGCTTTGTTGAGGTTTAAAAGCAAAGTATGGTTTTCGACATACAACCTTTTCACCAGATCAAGTTCGATGAAACATACTTCCGAATCTTCAATCGCGGCCACAGAATAGGAGTAATCATTACTCTCGAAAAATGAAAGCAGACCAATATATGCCGGAGGTTTAAGTAAATACAAAATGATATTTCTATTGTTTAGTCCTTCAATATACAGTTTGGCTGAGCCCTTCACCAAAAATAACGCATGTGTCACCTCAGTGCCTTGTTTGCAGATGATTTCGTTTCTTTTTATACTAGCCCGCAAGGGACTGATCTCATCGCTTTTTCTGCCAGAACTGACAAGTGTTGAATAAATATCACACTTTAAAATACAGTTTTCGCAGTTGTTGCTTTTGCTAAACTTCATGTAGAATTATTTTAATTCAAAAATACAAAATAGTTGTTCTAAAACAATGTTTAATAACAACTTGAACTAACTTTTTTCAAATACCTTAATTAATACCTTTGGCAATCTTAAATTGATTTAACGATTTTTAAAAACGGAGGAAAAATGATTCATGAACCTGTTGTCGAAACCGGAATCGACAAAGCAGCAGCCGCAAAGGCAAAATTTGGTGTAATCATGTTTGTGATCTACACCCTGGTTTATTCAGGATTTGTGCTTATTGGATTGACCAAACCCGAATGGATGGGTCTGGAATTCGTTGGAGGGCAAAATCTGGCCATAATTTATGGCTTTGGTTTGATTGTGCTGGCAATTGTTATGGGCTTTATCTATAACTACTACTGCACAAAAATGGAAGACAGAATGAATAAGCACTAATCTTAAACAAAGAAAGAAATGATTTACGAAGTATCAAATTTAGCGATAATAATATTCCTGTTTATTGTTGGGTTAGTATTGGGATTGTCCTTTTACTTTGCCCGGAAAACCAAATCAGCATCAAGCTATTACGCAGCAGGAGGAAACATACACTGGGCTGTAAACGGTATTGCGTTTGCGGGTGATTATTTGTCAGCAGCTTCATTTTTAGGAATATGCGGTATGATCGCATATTCGGGGTATGATGGATTTTTGTATTCAATCGGTTATCTTGCGGGATGGGTGGTTGCTTTATTTCTGGTTGCAGAACCATTGAAAAAACTCGGTAAATATACTTTTACTGATGCCCTTGATTCACGATTCAATTCGAAATATATCAAACTTGCCGCATCCATCAGTACTTTGATAGTGTCGGTATTTTACCTTATTCCACAGATGGTTGGAGCCGGTGATCTGGTTGTACCATTGTTGGGATTGCCTCACTGGATTGGCGTGCTGATCGTTGGTTCCATCGTGATTTTTATTGTCGCGACAGCGGGAATGACAAGCACAACCTATGTTCAGTTTATCAAAGGAGCCTTGCTGATTATCTTTTCAACAGTGCTTACATTTTATATCCTGAACAATGGATTTACATTGACACCAAACGAAAACTACCACAAATTTGACAAGGTTGAAGCATTGGTTTCCAATGGCACAGATTTCAGTATTTCTGATCCTGATTATCTTGTGAAAGCTACGCGGCAGGCCGGAAGTAAAACATTTGTGAAGCTTGAAAAGGGTGGAAATGAATATTGGTACAATGTGAACAAAAAAGACGATAAGATCACGCTTGAAGAAGCACTTTATACCACTTTGAAACCTAATGGAGAAAAGCTTTACAATGGTGCCCCTAAATCAGAACGAAAATTTTATCAGGTTGGGCACCTCAGCAAGATTGTTGTTGACGGAAAAGAGGTCGCCAAATCAGGCCCGGTGGGTCCATTTGAATTTTTAAGGATTGTTGGAAACAGTGAGGTAGTTCGTTTTTCGAAAAATACTTTTCAGGATGGAGATGATAAAGTTACGGTTTGGAATCAAAATGTAACATCTGGTGAAAAAGTCATGAAACCGGGATTGATTTATAAACTTTCGAAGGATGCCGGTGCCACATTCTGGGACAGGATGAACTTCCTTTCGCTGATGCTGGCATTGTTTCTCGGTACCTCAGCCTTGCCACATATTCTGATCAGATATTATACTGTTTCGAGTCAGCGTGCTGCCCGGAAATCGACCATCGTCGCCATCGCCGCCATTGGATTCTTCTATATATTAACACTTTATATGGGATTAGGTGCGATGATTAATGGTGTTTTGGATGTTGAAAGCAGCAATATGTCGGGTCCGTTGCTGGCTAAATCGTTTGGAATCGGATTGTTTTCTATCATCTCGGCCATTGCTTTTGCGACTGTGCTTGGTACAGTGAGCGGACTGATAGTTGCCTCTTCAGGCGCCATCGCACACGATTTTATCGATAAGTATTTACAGGTTGAAATGACAGATCGTGGTAAAGTAAAAGCAGGAAAAATCGCTGCAGTCTGCGTGGGTGTTTTTGCCATTATACTCGGAATCCTTTTCAAAGGAATGAATGTGTCATTCCTTGTCGGACTGGCATTCGCGGTGGCAGCATCGGCAAATCTGCCTTCTATCCTGTTCCTTTTGTTCTGGAAAAAGACGACTGCAAAAGGTATCGCATCATCCATTTTAGTTGGCATTGTTTCGTCAATCGGGATTATACTTTTTTCACCAACCATGTATGAGAAATATGGTCTGATACCAAAAGATGCCCCGATACCTCTGGACAATCCGGGAATTATCTCAATTCCATTGGCAGTAATAACTTTGGTGATTGTTTCCTTGTTGACTCAGAAGGATAATTCCACCAAAGATTTTAGTAAATAGCTCATTCAATAAATAGTTAAAGTTATCATAATGAAGAAATTAATTATCATATTATTGTTATTGTCCTCATCAATAATTTATGCACAGGACAAAAAGGAAGAGCAAAAATTTGGCATCAGTCTGACGGGTTTTGTCAAAACAGATTTGTATTATGATTCGCGTCAGACAGTGAATATTCGTGAAGGACATTTTCTGCTTTATCCTGATAATGAAAAGCCTGACCTTAATGGAAAAGATATCAACGAAAAAGACCAGTTTGGAATTTTATCAATTCAGAGTCGGATTACAGGAAAAATAACGGGTCCGGATGTGTTGAAAGCGAAAACATCTGCTTTGATTGAAGCTGACTTTTTTGGTAATGAAAACGGAAATTTCAGTGATGTCAATGGTTTAAGATTACGTCATGCTTATATAAAGCTAAATTGGGAAACAACCGAATTGCTTGTTGGTCAGTATTGGCATCCGATGTTCATTCCCGAATCTTTTCCTGATGTTGTATCTTTTAATACCGGTGCGCCATTTCAGCCTTTTTCGCGTAATCCACAGATTCGTCTGACAAAGAAAATTGAAAAATTCAAAGTGATTGTGGCTGCTGCTGAACAACGCGACTTTGCCAGTACAGGGCCTGATGGTGTCAATACAAAATATCTGAGGAACTCTGTTCTTCCAGATTTGAATCTGCATCTCCAATATGCAAGAAGCTGGGAGAATAAAAACGAGTTTTTAATCGGGATGGGTGGAGAATTCAAGCAGTTAACACCCAGACTTTCTTCCCAGGTGGATAAAAACACAAAAGATGGTAAAGACAGTCTGTACTATGCCGGCGATCATAATGTTAGCTCATTTGCAGTTTCGGTGTATTCAAAACTTCGTATGAAAACCATTACGCTGAAAGGTTATTTTGTACTTGGTAATAATCTTTTTGACCAGACCATGTTGGGGGGTTATTCGGTTTCTTCAATTGAAGATCCTACCGAGATGCAATACAATTATTCGCCGGCAAAGACAATGTCTGTCTGGGCTGAAGCCTCTACAAATGGTAAAATTCAGGCCGGATTGTTTGGTGGTTTCACAAAAAATATGGGAACAGCCGATGATAATCTGGGTGTTTATTATAGCCGTGGCTCCAACATAAACTACGTATATCGTATTTCACCGCGTGTTATAGCAAACTTTGAGAAACTACGAATTTCAACAGAACTCGAATATACTGCAGCACAATATGGTAAAGCGGCAGCAAACGGTTTGGTTGATTCTAATCATACAGATGTGGCTAATCTTAGACTTTTGCTGGCGTTTTATTACTTTTTTTAGAGTTTATTTCTTGTTAGGGTTACATTATAAGTAATTTGTATCGAACATATTAAGTAAAAATCCCGACCAATATTGGATCGGGATTTTTTATGATTTTCAATTACTTCAGGAATCTAACGATGTAATCTTACCCGTATTTTGCCTTACGAGGTGGCAACTATTATAGTTTTCCAAACATTATTTTTTCTCTTCAATATAATGTTCTCTTGTCTTCACCGGCTTCCCGTCATTTCGGTTCATCCGCATCTGTAGCACATCAACAAGCATGGAAAATGCCATAGAGAAATAGATATATCCCTTTGGAATTTCAATGCCAAATCCTTCACTCACCAATGAAAAGCCGATAAGCAGTAAAAATGATAAAGCCAGCATTTTAAAGGCAGGATGCGTATTTACAAATTTACTGATCGGTTCAGCGGCAAACATCATGATGGCAACCGACACGATAACGGCAGTAAACATCACCCATAGTTCCTGCGCAATACCAACGGCTGTAATGATTGAATCGATTGAGAAAACCATATCCATAATTAAAATCTGAATCAGAATATTGGCAAAGGTCACTTTTTTGATATTCTTTGATAAATCGCCCTGCTCGCCTTCCATTTTATGATAAATCTCAGAAGTACTTTTAAAAAGGAGGAAAAGTCCGCCTAAAATAAGGATGAGATCTTTGCCGGAAATACCATGGCCGAATAAACTAAAAAGCTCATTTTTCAATTGCATAATGAAACTCAGTACCGACAATAGTCCTAACCTTAGAACCATGGCCAGAATCAATCCGTAACGTCTTGCTTTTTTTTGTTGTTCCTGGGGTAATTTACCGGATAAAATTGATAAAAAGACAATGTTATCAATGCCAAGTACAATTTCAAGCAGCACGAGGGTAAACAGGGATAATAATAGTTCAAAGGCCATTTTATTGATTATTAAAAGTTTACAATGCGAGGCTGTTTCACATAAACAGTTTCTCAATTTCGGCAGCAAAGGTAAACCGATAGGTTAAATCATAATCATTTTTTAAATAATGGACTCAATTTAATTTGAGCTGTTTGATTGTTGGTATAATTCAAATTTTATTTCTAAAATGTTTGTCAGATAAATTGTACATTTCATCCTTTATTTTCATCATTTCATCTGAAAAGTAATCCTGTGATTATCGGGTCTGCCTAATTTCGTTCCGTCAAAACTTAAAACTATGAAAAAGATATTTGGAACGATTGCCGGAATTTTATTGATTGTAATTGCTTACTCACAACCATTGCAGACTATCCGTGGCCGGGTAACTGATGTGGAAAGTAAGATGCCACTGCCGGGAGTGAATATTATTCTGTTGAACTCAGATCCTTTGGTCGGGACAATAAGTGATGTGGATGGCGTCTTCAGGTTGGAAAAAATTCCGGTAGGACGACAAGGAATCAGTGTTACCAGTATCGGTTACAAGCCGGTCATGTTTTCAGACCTGATTTTAAACTCTGTGAAAGAAGTTGTTTTGGAAGTGGAGTTAGAAGAGTTGGTTTACCAGGGTGCTGAAGTTGTTGTAACTGCCGAGGCAGTCAAAACTGAAACCATTAACCAGATGGCAGTAGTAAGCGCAAGGGCTTTCACTGTTGAGGAAACCGAAAAATATGCCGGAAGCAGGGGAGATGTGGCGCGTATGGCGATGAATTTTGCAGGTGTTTCATCGGCCAACGACCAGCGTAACGACATTGTGATCCGTGGGAATTCGCCAAGTGGATTGTTATGGCGTCTCGAAGATGTGGATATCCCAAATCCGAACCATTTTGCCGAAGGTGGTACGACCGGTGGCCCGGTAAGCATGCTGAATAATAATCTGTTATCGAATAGTGATTTTTTTACAGGCGCATTCCCAGCTGAATATGGTAATGCTATGAGTGGTGTTTTTGATCTCAATATGCGCAATGGTAACAACGAAAAGCATGAATTTCTGTTTCAGGTAGGTTTCAATGGTTTCGAAGCTGGTGCTGAAGGTCCTTTCAATAAGAAACACAAGTCTTCCTATCTGGTAAATGCACGTTATTCCACACTTGATCTGGTGAATAATTTCATCGATTTAGGTACAACAGGTGTTCCAAAATATAAGGATGTTACATTTAAATTAAATTTCCCTGTGAAACACGGTAAAATTTCAGTTTTTGGATTAGCAGGTGATAGTGAAATAGCCATTCTTGATAGTGAGGGCGGGAATGAACAGGATTTGTATTCAGGTGAAGGCCAGGACTTATATAATCGTTCACAGTTGGGAGCAGGTGGAATCTCGTACACTCATTTTTTGGACGAGCAGACCTATTTTAAAGTAATATTATCAGGATTGTATCAGGAGGGTGGAACCATCATCGATTCACTCAATGAAGCAGGTGTTCCCAACGATTTTATTGACCATAATTATGCTGAATTTCGCACTTCGCTTAGTGGCTACGCACACAAGAAATACAATACCCATTTGTCAGTACGTACAGGAATATCAGTTGATCGGATGGGTTTTGATCTGTTTTCGCAGTTTTACAATAAAGAAGATCAGGCGTTCAGGCCAGTCATTGACAACAGCAAAGATTTACAACATGGTGTTACCATGTACCGGCCTTATATGCAGGCTACGTACCATTTTAATGATCAGTTAAGTATAATTCCAGGTGTGCATTTTTTGTATTACGACCTTAATGGTTCATCCAGCTTTGAACCTCGTCTGGCTGCAAACTGGGAGTTTTCTGCCAATAAAAGACTCAGTTTAGGGTACGGAAGACATTCAATTACCCAGAATCTTTCAACTTATTTTTTGGGAACCCATCTCGATAACGGTTCCCTGATCGAAACAAACAATGAACTCGATCTTACAAAATCTGATCAGTTTGTGCTGGGATATAATCAGTCGCTTACCGAAAACACAAGATTAAAAGCGGAAGTTTATTATCAGAATCTTTTTGATGTACCTGTAGAAATAAAAAGTTCATCATTCAGTATGTTAAACACAGGTGCAACATGGGGTGTAAGTGCGGTTGACAGTCTTTGGAACGGTGGAACAGGTGTTAATTATGGCCTTGAATTTACACTTGAGCGTTTTTTCAGTAAAAGCATCTATTATCTGGCTACAGTTTCACTTTTCGAGTCAAAATACAAAGGAAGCGATGGTATAGATAGAAATACGGCATTCAATGGTAATTATGTTG
>CAJBPB010000323.1 GCA_903957365.1 uncultured Bacteroidota bacterium | reverse complement strand
TTTCCAGTTCACCAGTTTCCAGAAATCTTCAATATAGGCTGGACGAAGGTTACGTTTATCAATATAATAGGCATGTTCCCAAACATCGATGGTCAGGATCGGGATCAAACCATGCGTCATAGGATTGCCGGCATTACTTTCTTTTGTGATATGCAGAAGTCCGCTTTTATCTTTAGAAAGCCAGACCCAGCCTGCTCCAAATAAAGTTGCGGCTGCTGCTGTAAATTGCTCTTTAAACGAATCAAACGAACCGAAATCACGAACAATGGTTTCCAGAAGTAAACCATCAGGTTTTCCCCCGCCTTTTGGACTTAAACACTCCCAATAAAAAGAATGGTTCCAAACCTGGGCGCCGTTGTTAAAAATACCACCTTCAGACTTTTCTACAATTTCTTCAAGACTGGCATTCTCAAATTCTGTCCCTACAATTAGTTTATTCAGGTTTGTGAGATAAGCATTGTGGTGTTTCCCATAATGAAAATCAATGGTTTCCTTTGAGATAAATGGCTCAAGCGCATCGGCTGCGTAAGGCAATGCTGGTAATTCGAATGGCATGGTAATAATTTTTTTAGTGAACTATTCTGTTTTTGCAAATTTAGTCTATTGAATGCATAAGTTCAAGGTGGTTTAAATCAAATTGAAAATTAAATGTACAATTAATAATAGGTACACTCTATTCTGACTTCAAAGGTATCTCTTGATTAATGAATACTATTTCATTTGCCAGTTCGTACCTTCTTTCCCATCTTTCAGTTCAATATGCAACTCCCCCAACTTATTACGAATCAAATCGCTTGTAGTAAAATCTTTCCTGATGCGCGCTTCCTGACGCAATTGAATGATGGTCTGCATCAATCCATCCACCAGGCCATGATCACCTGTTCCCTCTTCAGAATTCAATCCAAGTATATCAAATATAAAATAGTGCAGCAACTTTTGAAGCATTTCAAATTCATCAGGCGAAATACTACTGCCTTCATTTGCTTTTAAACTATTGATGACCCGAACCGCTTCAAAGAGACTGGCAATTGCCATCGGACTGTTAAAATCATCATTCATCGCTTCGTAACAAGCCTTTTCGATATTCTGCACATCTATTGAAGGAGCGTTTTTATCAATTCTCAGTTGTTTGAGTGTTTCATTGGCTGCGAAAAGTTTTTTCATTCCTTTTTCTGCTGCCTGTAATGCCTCATTCGAAAAATCGAGTGTGCTCCTGTATTGGGCCTGCAAAATAAAAAAACGAATTGTCATCGGACTGTAGGATTTTTCGAGCAGTGGATGGTTCCCGCTGAAAATATCGTCTAACGACATTGCATTTCCCAGCGATTTACCCATCTTTTGTCCGTTAAGGGTTATCATATTGTTATGTAACCAGTAACGAACCGGGGCTTTTCCATTGGCAACGGTTGATTGGGCAATTTCCGATTCGTGGTGAGGAAACAATAAATCCATGCCACCGCCATGAATATCAAACTGATCGCCAAGGTATTTGCAACCCATGGCTGAACATTCCATATGCCAGCCCGGAAAACCATCACTCCAGGGCGAAGGCCAGCGCATAATGTGACTTTCATCGGCCCTCTTCCATATAGCAAAGTCATATCCATTGCGCTTTTCACTCTGACCAGCCAATTCGCGCGTGTTACTGATCAGATCTTCAATTTTTCTTCCTGAAAGAATGCCATAATGGTGCGACCGGTTGTATTTTTCAACATCGAAATATACAGAGCCATTGATTTCATAGGCAAATCCTGCTGTTAAGATCTTTTTAATCATTTCGATCTGCTCAATAATATGGCCCGAAGCATGCGGTTCAATCGATGGCCGCAACACATTCAACTGATCCATATTACGATGATATCGAACTGTATAGTATTGAACTACTTCCATCGGTTCAAGTTCTTCCAGTCGGGCTTTCTGCGCGATTTTATCTTCTCCCTCATCGGCATCATTTTCGAGATGGCCCACATCAGTAATGTTTCTGACGTAACGAACTTTATAATCCAAATGCTGTAAATATCTAAATATCAGATCAAAAGTAATGGCTGCACGCGCATGACCCAAATGGGCATCACCATACACAGTCGGACCACAAACATACATGCCGATATGTGGAATATTAAGCGGCACAAATAATTCTTTTTTTCGGCTGAGCGTATTGAAAACAATCAGTTTGTTCTCTTCGTATCGGTTTGACATGGGTGTTATTCTATTTACTTATAAAAGTGCTTAAACAGTTTAAGTTGTAGGTATAAACTTAGAGAATTACTAAAAAGCGTTTAGGGACACTAAATAAACTTTCGTTCACTTTAACTGCGCCAAATCTTTTAGTGCAAAGCGTCAAATTTTTACATACCAGTAATTTCAATCTGCAAAGTAACGAAATTATTTCCTGAGTGGATTTTCAGCATGTCAGATCAAACCAAATTGCTATTTTTGTAAGAAATTGTTAATTAAATAACACCACGGATGGAAAGGATATTGGTAATTGGCTGCTCAGGACAAATTGGTTCAGAGCTTACGCTCGCATTAAGAAAAATTTACGGGAATGAAAACGTCTTTGCGACGGACATCAAACAACCTCCGGCTGACATACTTGAGAGCGGCCCTTTTCATGTACTCGATGTGCTCGATTACAACAATCTTCTGCATTTTGCTGTAAGATTTAAAATAACCCAGGTATATAATCTGGCTGCAGTGCTGTCGGGCAATGCCGAAAAAATACCCATGCAGGCATGGGAAATCAATATGAAAGCCCTGATGAATACACTCGAACTGGCTCGTGACTCAGATGCTAAAAAGTTGTTCTGGCCAAGTTCGATTGCTGTTTTCGGTCCGACTACTCCACGCCACAACACACCACAACTCACTGTTATGGAACCTAATACCGTTTATGGCATCAGTAAACTAGCCGGAGAACGCTGGGGCGAATATTACCAGAAAAGATATGGTGTCGATTACAGGAGCCTTCGTTATCCCGGTTTGATCAGTTACAAAACTGAGGCAGGCGGAGGCACAACCGATTACGCTGTGGAGATCTATTATGAAGCCATCCGTAATAAAAAATACGAATGTTTCCTGCGCGAAGATACCGCCTTACCCATGATGTTTATGGACGATGCAATTGCTGCCACCATCCAGTTGATGAGTGCCGACGATTCAAAACTCTCACTTCGGTCGAGCTACAATGTCGGTGGTATGAGTTTCACACCAAAAGATGTGGCTGCTGCGATCAGAAAACATATTCCTGAATTTGAAATATCTTATAAACCCGATTTCCGGCAAGCAATCGCAGATTCATGGCCTGCAAGTATCGACGATGCTGTTGCTCGGAAAGACTGGGGATTGAGTGACAAATTCAACCTCGACAGCATGACTGATTTGATGCTGAATGAGATCAGTAAGAAAATTTAATAATTACTCCATTCTTTTAAATATGAAATTAATTATGAAAAAGCTGTTCCTTCCGATTCTGACACTGATAATTATATCTTCTGCTCTCAATTCCTGTAAGGATGATGAATCAATCATTGAAGTTAAAAGCATCTATGGTTCCTGGGTTCGGGAAATTACAGATCCTGAAGGCGTGACTTTCACCGGACAGATGACTTTTAAAACAGATAATACTTTTGATTTTACCATTTTAACCGCAGCCCCAGGGCATAATAACAGCACTGGTAAATTTACACTTACAACCGAACAGATTACTTTTGTGGAGGATATCGATTGCGGAACAGACGGAACCTATGATTATGTTGTCGGAGATAATTCAATAGCATTGATTGCAGCAACGGAAACCTGTGATCCGCGAAAAGGAGTTCTGCAAAGTGTTTGGAGGAAGAAGTAACCTATTTGATAGTCAGGGCTTCACTTCGGGTAAAGCCCTGACTATAAGACTGAAATCCTTGCACCCTGAACGATAGCACCAACAGGACAGGGCTTCACTTCGGGTAAAGCCCTGACTATAAGACTGCGCAAGCTGCTGCAGCAACACTTACCTTAATTTCAGGTGACTGCATCAGCATACGGCCACAGGCTTCGATAGTTGACCCGGTTGTAATAACGTCATCTATTAATAAAACATGTTTGCCTGCAAATTCATCGGGCCGGTTCAAAACAAAAATATCCTTCACATTTTCCCACCGGGCAAAACGTGATTTCTTCGTTTGGGTTGATGAAGCCACTGCACGGGTCAGATTACTGGTAATTAGTTTACTCTGCATGATTTTGGTCATACCTCTTCCTAGTATCTCGCTCTGATTATATCCTCTGATCTGTATTTTTTTTGGATGCAAAGGAACAGGAACAATAAAATCAATGTTCTGATAAAGATCCGAATGAATCAATTCCTTTGCAATTTCTTCTCCAAGAAACAACCCGGCTTCGGTATTCTTTTTGTATTTTAACTCATGAATCAGGTGCTGGATCTTACCTTGTTTGCTGAAAAAATAACAAGCACTCACTGCATGAAACGGAATCCTGCCCCAGAAAATCCGTGAAACAGGATTATTATCATCCATTTCATAGCCTGTTTTAGGGAGTAAAACCCTGCAACTTAAACATACAATTTCCTCATGTTTGAAAAGCAAGGTTCCACAAGCCGCGCAGACCTGCGGATAGAGCAACGAAAGTAAATCATCAATCAGTGTTAATTTTGGCAGTTTCATTTTGTGGTTGTTTGTACAAACTTATTAAAATCAAGCATATACTACAAATATTTCTTTTACCTGTTTTGCTACCTTTGTATGCATCATTAAAATTCAACATTGCGCATGGCAATTACACAGGTTCCTTTACTTCATATTGAAAAGCTTTCGGTGACATTCCGAAACGGAAAGCGTATTTTTCATGCGGTTCAGGAGGTGAGTTTTGATGTATTCAGTGGACAAACGCTTGGGATAGTTGGCGAATCCGGAAGCGGAAAATCAGTTACTTCACTGGCAGTCATGCGCTTACTTTCTGATCGTAACTCTGAAATTAACAGTGATGCAATCCAACTCAACGGTAAATCAATATCGGAGTTGACTGATAGTGAAATGCGTTTGATAAGAGGTAAGCAGATTGCCATGATTTTTCAGGAGCCGATGACCTCCCTGAATCCTGTTTTCAGGTGTGGTAATCAGATAATCGAAGCAATTCTGGCACACGAAAAAATCAGTAGGAAAGAGGCCAGAATACGCGTGATGGAATTGTTTGCACAGGTAAAACTTCCCCGGCCGGATGATATTTTTCTCTCTTATCCACACCAGCTGTCAGGCGGACAAAAACAACGTGTAATGATCGCGATGGCGCTTTCGTGCAAACCTGCTTTATTAATTGCTGACGAGCCAACCACAGCGCTCGATGTGACTGTGCAAAAAGAAATTTTACTGCTCTTGAAGGAAATTCAGTTACACACCGGAATGGGAATGATTTTCATCACACATGATCTGGGTGTAGTTGCCGACATTGCCGATCAGACAGCGGTAATGCATCATGGAAAAATTGTTGAATATGGTCAGGTAAAACAAATACTTGATCATCCGCAACATCCTTATACCAAAGGATTGCTGGCCTGCCGGCCTTCGTCAGCAATCCGTCTTACCAGATTGCCTGTTGTCAATGATTTTCTGGAAAACCGATGGCCTGCCGGAAAAAACCAGATGCTGCAAGAATTGGGTTCTGATCACAACGAACGGAAAGTCCGTCTTCAAAAACTTTATAAAAAAACTCCATTACTGAAGGTTGAAAACCTGCAAACCTGGTTTCCGATAAAACATGGACTCTTCAGTAAAGTTCATTCGCACGTGAAAGCGGTTGATGATGTTAGTTTTAACGTATTTCCAGGTGAAACGCTCGGGCTGGTGGGTGAATCAGGGTGTGGAAAAACCACACTGGGAAGAAGTATTCTACGATTGGTTGAACCTACCTCAGGCAAGGTATTTTTTGAAAATACTGATGTCAACTCACTTACCAATAAATCATTACGGGATTTCAGGAAAAACGCTCAGATCGTATTTCAGGACCCTTATTCTTCGTTAAATCCAGGTATGACGATCGGACATGCCATTATGGAACCGCTTCAGGTGCATGGTTTGTTATCTGACAACAAATCACGCAAAGAAAGGGTTTACGCATTACTCGAACAGGTTGGTCTAGAAACCGCACATTTTCATCGCTATCCGCACGAGTTTTCCGGTGGTCAGCGTCAACGCATCTGCATTGCAAGAGCTCTGGCGGTAGAACCAAAGCTACTGGTCTGCGACGAATCTGTTTCAGCCCTCGATGTGTCGGTTCAGGCGCAGGTGCTGAATCTGTTGAATCATTTGAAACAAACTTATCATTTTACCTTTATCTTTATATCGCATGACCTGAGTGTTGTCAGGTATATGTCGGACAGGGTGATGGTAATGAAAGATGGAAAAATTGAAGAATTAGCCGAAGCAGATCAATTATATAATTACCCGCAATCGGCTTATACACAAAAACTTATTGAAGCAATTCCGGGTAAGAATTTTACCTTAAACAATTGAAAAATGACAAAAAAAGTAAAACAGGTGGTTGGAACAAAATCGGGTCTGGTGGCCACGATTATGGGAATTTTCGGCGAAAACCCTTTCAAAGCCTACAATTATAAACAAGTCGCCAAATTATTGGGAATCCATGACAAAGCCGGTAAAGATCTTATATTGACTATATTACTTGAGTTGCTCGGTGAAGGAAAAGTTACCGAGGAACGTCCATACCGTTATATTCTAAGCAAGAGTATGATTGCGGAATATGCAAAGAAAAAGGAATATGTGATTGGCAAGGTGGACATGAAAAACACTGGAAAGGCCTATATAACACCTGAAAAGGGTGGCGATGATATTTATATTGCTGCCAACAACACTTTTCAGGCATTGCATGAAGATATTGTGAAAGTATATCTGTTTCCCAAACGGAAGAACCACAAGACTGAAGGTCAGATAGTAGAGGTTCTGAAGCGAAACAAAACAGATTATGTGGGTGTGATTTCTATCACGAAGGAATTCGGTTTCCTTGTTCCTGACAGCAACAATATGGCCGTTGATATTTTTGTTCCGAAAGCTGCGCTCTACAAAGCCAAAGATGGCGAAAAAGTGATTGTCCGGATTACCGACTGGCCCGAACATGCCAGAAACCCTTTTGGCGAAGTGATCAAAGTACTTGGTAAGCCAGGCGATAATAATGTTGAGATGCAATCTATTTTGTCGGAGTACAATTTCCCGCTTGAGTTTCCAAAAGAGGTTGAAAATGACGCTTCAAAAATAAACCGGTCAATCAGTGCCGAAGAGATAAGCCGTCGCCGTGATTTCCGTAAAACCCTCACTGTCACCATCGATCCGGCTGACGCAAAGGATTTTGATGACGCTATCTCACTCAAAAAACTCGAAAATGGTCATTGGGAAGTGGGCGTGCATATTGCCGATGTTTCGCATTATGTACGTGAAGGCACCGCCCTCGACAAGGAAGCGCAGGATCGTGGTACATCTATCTATCTGGTTGACAGGGTTATCCCCATGCTGCCCGAAGTACTTTCGAATGATGTATGTTCGTTACGACCGAAGGAGGATAAACTGTGTTTTTCGGCGGTTTTTGAAATGAACGATGAAGCAGAGATTTTTGGTGAATGGATTGGAAAAACCATTATTAATTCCGACAGGAGATATGCTTATGAAGAGGTTCAGGAGATTATTGAAGGTAACGAAGGTGATTTTAAAACCGAAGTACTGGTCTGGCATTCACTGGCTTCAAAACTGCGGGCCAAGCGTGTGAAGAATGGTTCTATTAATTTTCATTCGGAGGAGGTGAAGTTCATCCTTGATGAGACAGGCAAACCCATTGATACTTTCGTAAAAGTGCAAAAAGAAAGTCATATGCTTATCGAAGATTTCATGCTTCTGGCCAATCGCCATGTGGCTGAGAAAATAGGCAAACCCCATGGGAAAAAAGAACCGAACACCTTTGTTTACCGAATTCATGATGAGCCAAATCCAGATAAACTGAACACTTTCACACAGTTTGTGAACAAACTTGGATACAGCATGAATATCAGTTCACGGGCTAAACTTGTCAAATCATACAACGATTTGTTTCTTGCGGTTGAAGGAAAAGGCGAAAAAGGACTGATCGAAACAGTTGCCATTCGTACCATGGCCAAAGCCGAATACAGTACACAAAATATTGGTCATTACGGCCTGGCTTTTACCTATTATACACATTTCACCTCTCCTATCCGCCGTTATCCAGACCTCATCGTTCACCGTTTACTCGAACGCTATCTTATTGAAAACAAACCAAGTGTGAATGCCGATGACTATGAAACCGTTTGCAAACACGCATCCGATATGGAACAACGCGCTGCCAATATGGAACGCGAATCGATCAAATACAAGCAGGCAGAATTTTTGCTTGATAAAGTAGGAGAAATGTTTGACGGACAGATTTCAGGCGTGAGCAAATGGGGAATTTTTGTTGAATTAAAAAAGAGCAAATGTGAAGGCATGGTGCGTTACAACGAAATGCCTGGCGATTACTATTATCTGGACGAAGAGAATTACCGCGTGATCGGTCAAAGTTTCGGCAAAGTTTTCCGGTTGGGCGATCAGGTGAAAGTAAAGGTAAAAAAGGTTGACCTAGCCAAGAAAAAACTTGATTTTGTGATTGTTAATACAGACGAAGCCAGGGATTGGTGAGGGAGTTGGAAGTGGGAAGTTAGAAGCACGAAGTCGGAAGATTGAAGTTGGAAGCACGAAGTCAGAAGACCGAAGTCGGAAGAGTGAAACAAAATAATCCATACCCGATAGAACACGGATGACACGGATGCAACGGATTTTCGCGGATTAATTATCTGCGCGATTCCGCTCAATCTGCGTCATCTGCGTGCCATTATACTCTCAAAAACGCTTTATCAATTTCGATAAATTTATCTGCACGGATCCGCTCAATCTGTGTCATCCGCGTGCCATTAACCCTTTAAAATGCCTTATCAATTTCCGGAGGTAGAAACGGTCTGCCTTGCCGGTTGATGGCTGTTCCCATTACTTTGGCACTGATGACAAGTTTATGATCACTGGCCCGGTAAATATTCTGAACAAATCCAAATCGCAATGGCGAAATCCTTTCTGTACGGCAATCCACGATAAAACTGTCACCACTTCGCAAAGGTGAATTGTAATCAATTTCGATGCGTTTCACAACCAGAATAATCCCTTCGCTGGTAAGTCTGGCAAAATCAAGGCCGATAAACTGCAGGTATTCATGACGCGCATGTTCAAGGTAATGCTGGTAATTTGCATTGTTTACAACACCTTGCAAATCAACTTCGTAATCCCTTACTTTCAATTCGATTGAAAATATTTCTGTCATATTTTTTTCGTAAAAATACTTTTCTTTTTGTGATTTCTGATTGATTATTGAATTAATACCGTGCTTGTTCTAATTTTGTGAAAAAAAGCCATGGATTTTCTTACACTCGCTTCCAATCGATACAGTATCAGAGGTTACGATCCGCAAAAACCGGTTGAAAAAGAAAAACTGCTCCACATCCTCGAGGCCGGACGGATGGCGCCTTCGGCAGCCAACAGGCAACCCTGGACCTTTGTGGTGGTCGGGTCTGCTGAATATCGTAAAAAATTAACCGACGCTTATCCAGCCAAATGGTTTGCTGAAGCGCCGGTTGTTTTGATTGTAAAAGGACGGAAAAGTGATGCATGGCATCGCAAATCGGATGATTATTGTGCTATCGAAACTGATCTGACTATCGCTATGGATCATATAATACTGGCGGCAACGGCTGAGGGCCTTGGGACCTGCTGGATCGCTGCTTTTGATGAAGTAAAATTGCGTGAAACACTAAAACTAAACGATGATGAGATTGTTTTCGCCATGACACCCATTGGTTATGCGCTTGAAAACGTAATTGTTACCCGTCCGAAAACACGTAAAACACTTGAAGAAATCACCGAATGGCTGTAATCTCAACAAAATCAGAATCCATTGAATCGCTACTTCAACGACCAGTCTCGAAAAACGAAGCCGTATTTGTCGCCAGATTGTTTGTGAGTGAACCAGTAAAGCTGAGAGAACTTATCACGTATATTTCAAGCGAAAACACAAAATGGGCAATGCGGGCGACCTATATTTTGGGAATTGTCTGGGAACTTGAACCGCAACTCCTCGTTGCACATCAATCTGAATTGATCAAACTTGTTCTCGAAACGCGCTGGGAAAGTGTCCGAAGAGGGCTTCTCCGTATTATTGAAAGCACTCCTATACCTGAAGAATATCTTGGGAAGTTATTCGATATCAGTCTGACATGGATGAAATCAGAGAATCATGAAATTGCCGTCAGGTGTAATGCCATGCAGGTACTTTATCGTATTTGTTGCGTTGAAACTGCACTGGCTGCAGAACTGAGCGAACAAATAAAATTGATCGAAGATTATGGCAGCCCGGGAATAATAAGCAGGTCAAAAAAGATTCTGAAAAAACTGGAAACGATGAAAGGGTAAACAAGCTAAAATAAAGCTTAACGCTTATTTAGCATTTTTTTCCTTGAGGTGATTGACTAATCCCAATGAAGCATCTTCAAGTAACGTGATCACAAGTTCGAAGCCTGAAGGTCCACTGTAGTAAGGATCGGGAATGAAATCAGCAGATTGGCTGATGAAAAATTCCTTCATTTTAAACAGTTTTTTTTCATCCGTTTCGTCACGAACCATTTCATGAAGATCAATATAATTGAATTCGTCCATCGCGATGATCATATCAAAACTGTCAAAATCAGTCTCAGGACGGAACGGTCGTGATAAACTGGTGGCTTTATAACCAAATTTCCGCAAGCTCTCTCGCATACGGTGATCGGTCAGCTCACCCTCGTGCCATGCGGAGGTTCCAGCTGAATCGACCAAAACATTTATTTTATGTTTCGAAGCGATCTGATTGAAAATGGTCTCGGCAGCAGGTGAACGACAGATGTTGCCCAGACAAACAAACAGAATCCTGGTTTTGTCATTCGGATTTTCCATGTCACAAAGTTAATAAGATGATATGAGAAAACACAGAAGTAAGATTGTTTACTTTTAATTAATTCAAGAAAAAGGTTAATTTTGCCGCATTATCAGCCTTCTTAGCTCAGTTGGTAGAGCAGCTCACTCGTAATGAGCAGGTCGCGAGTTCGAGTCTCGTGGAAGGCTCTTCAGATAAAGCCTTTTCGTGAAAACGGAGAGGCTTTTTGATTTTGTATTTTTCGAATTAATCTTGCTGCCTCACATAAACTGCTTTCAGCCTGAGTTCCGCTTTCCGCAACCATACAGCGGCTATGGCGATGAGGATGCGCGGCCAGATCAGCCAGTGAATCGCATAACCGAGGGTGAGAAATAGCAAAGGATCTTCGAGTTGCGAATGTGAGAGCGAAACATGATGGTTCAGTAAATCAGCATCTTCTCTGCTCATTTTTCCTTTCTCCGATTCTTCAATCATGATAGCCGAACCATAGGCAAGCCCGATCAAATTCGCTACCACCCACGAAAGTGTTGTACTTCGAGGTAATCCCATGATTTTCATGAAGGGCGACAATGGTTTTTCGATGGCATCCATCCAGCCGAATTCATCTAAAATCCGTTGGAAAATCAGCAAAATATTTACCAGAATCAGAATCTTCAGTATGGTTTTTGAAATGGATTGCAGCCAATTTACCAAAACAATATAAAAGTCATTCTGATGCTGCATCAAACCAGGTGTTTCGAGTGAAATACTGCCTGGCATAATCAGATTCAGCGCCCAGCCAATCACAATACTACAGGTCAGCCTGAGCAACAGCATTCTTACAGCCGATGAACCCGTTCGTTTCATCACAGCAGTCTCGATTAAAAAACCATGTGAAACCAAACACATGGTGGCAAGTATCACACCTTCACGCATTGGAAGCTGAAGCAACGAAAGCACGGCAACTACCGAATAAATATTGGTGAAAATACTGGTAACCAGCACAATGGCTGAGATTCCGGGTAGCCCAAACAATTTGAAAACGGGACCGGTGTATTCAGCCATCAGGGTAAGCAGCCCGAAATAATCGAGTAACATCACACCAAAGGAAACCGGCACAGTGATTTTAATAAGCCACCACGAGGTTTTCATGCCCTTGGGAAAGGCAGAAACGACGCTTTGTTTGATTCGTTGAAAGATGCTATACTGCTTCAAATGATATCAATAATGATGAAGTTGGCAAAGGTAGTTTTTTGCCTGAGTTAAAAAACCTAGCCCGTTTCATATTCTGAAACAGGGTTAAAAAATGGAGATTAAGTGATTCCTTTTTTTGGGAAAACTTATTTCTTTGATCCACAATTTCCTCAAAAAAATCAGAAAATCCTGAAATAACATGATAATGTTTGATATGGATAATAATAAGCGGTAATTTTAATGTTGAATTCCAAGATGATTACCCTAAAATCAATATATGTTAAAAAAACTATTTCATTTATTTGCGTTGACAGGCTTTTTGATAATTTATTCATGTTCGTATGACCAACCTGTTATATATCATGAAGTTGTGGTGTATAAATTGTCTGCCGAACTTAAAGCCGTGAGGGATCTGGTTCCTGTAAATACCGTTGTTGCACATCGCGGATCAACTTACTGGGTCCCTGAAGAAACGGAGGCTGCATTCCGCTGGGCACGCAATATAGGTGCTGATTATCTGGAAGCCGATCTTCAGATTACAAGCGATGGAGTAATCATCGCTTTGCATGATGTTGAGCTGAAGCGGACTACCAATATTGAAGAGATATTTCCCGACAGGGCAGATATGCCAGCCAGTTCATTCACCTATGAAGAACTCATGCGACTGGATGCCGGAACATGGTTTAATCTGGCAAAACCGGAGCAGGCCCGCCAAAGTTTTAGCAGCCAGAAACAGTATATCTCAACACTTGAAGATCTGATCATGATTGCAAAGGGAAACCGGATCAAACGGAACGAAATCACGCATGAAAGACTCTATACAAAAGTTGAAGATGAAAGCGGGAATGTAAGTTACACATTTGAATATGAATCAGATCCAAAAGATAACGGACATCGTCCGGGAATATATATCGAAACCAAAGAACCTTCGGTAAATCTGGATATTGAGCAGTCTCTGTATATGGAACTCGACAGGCTTGGCTGGAATATATTAACAAATCCCGAAACAGCTTCGGGACAGTTTTATACCGGATCGGATGGCAGGCATAAGGTGAATGTCGGTAATACGAATGCGAAAGTAATTCTTCAGACCTTCTCGCATGAAAGTCTGAAAAATCTAAACAACATTTTTGCCGGTAAAATTCCGACCTGTTTTTTGTTATGGTTAGGCGACGGTCTGGATGATATGCCCTCAACGGACATCTTAACTTATGCTGATTTTATCAATTTTGGTATTCAGAATAATGCGGTTTTCATAGGCCCCAGTATCGCCGGACCACCCAATAACTACGATGAACTGCTCGAATTATGGCAGGCGGAACTCATACATTCGTCGGGCGCCTCGATTCATTCCTACTCATTTGACACCCGTGAACAGATGGAAAAGTACTATTTGGATGAAACAGGTTCGTCAAAACCTGACAGACCATTGGTCGACGGGATGTTTACCAACCGGGCAGATCTGACACTGAATTTTTATTATGAAAAAGGAGTTCGTTCGGTTGGGGCTGAAGGTTCAGCTGATCAGATATTGATAAATCTTGGATATTAGTTTTGTGAATCTTTACTAATAATTAATATTTATATAACTTATATTCAATATCTTATGATATTTTCTCTAACGGAAATATGAATTACTTCCTGAAAGAAATATTGAACCGATGACCATTTAAACTTTTGCAGGAGTTAAATTTACCAATTATTTCACTCCGGCCAGACAGGAGGCTGGAATGGTTTTTCGATGGAGAATGAAGATTTGGCTGAGCGAGGATTATACCGGTACCGATTGCAAATCGGCACCAGCGGGGTAGTAAAAAAACGGGCCGACAGCATTCGCTGCAGGCCCGGTGCATTATGAACCCGTTAACTAAAATTTTCCAAATTTCAGACTGAGATTGCCACTGAAACCGTTCAATGCATACGAATCGGTTTGCATCAGATTCAGTCTTGAGGTTAACCGATACGATGTTCCTATTGCTATCCGCATAAAACGCGCTACGTTGAGTTCAAGTTCAACGCCCGGTTCGAAAATGAAAAATGTATTTGCGTCCCACACTTTTGGCTCATTGTAATAATCATATTCATTCCAGTTAGGATCGTACTCAACATAAGCAATGCCTCCTGCTCCCAAAATGATCGGGAAAGCCACATGAACCGGACTGAAAGGTGCAAAAACCGGTTCGAACAGGAATCCTCCGTAGCCTCCAGCGAGACTTACCGTACTGTTATATACAATGTTCTGATACTGAAGGTTGTTTACGAATCCTGTTCCTGCCAGTCCGAAAGTGAAGTGATGATCAATCAGCCAGCCACCTTTAAAACCGGCCATAAAGGCATCCTTGCCGTCAATCTGTGCATACGAAAAAGTGAGGGCTCCATAGCCGCCATGCGATGTTTCGCCATCATTGCCAAAAAGAGTTCTTATTTCAGGTTTGGTTCTTTCCTGTCCGTATGTAATTGTGAATAAACCCATTACAATAATTAGTCCGATAATTTTTTTCATATTCATTTGTTTTAAAAGTTATACTTGATTGTTAATGCAAAATCTCCCATGGCTAATCTGAAAATATCATAGCCAAATAGTTCAAAAAATGGTTTGTAATCGATACCAAACGTAAGCGGAACAACAAAAACACGGTATTCAGCGCCAACAATACCATCCCCGCCAATCACAAATCGGCCGCCATAATTGTGGTAATCGTATGGATATTGATTGTACCCCAGCCATTGGTCTGAAGGAACATGAACATACCCAACGTGCGCCCCAAATCCATAATAGGCATAAAAATGATCACCAAAATGAAGTTCAAGCGGCACATACTGCTCGATTAATCCCGTGATTTGTAAACCCTGGTTTCTGAAACTCATCAATCCTTTCAAATCACGGTCTTCATGAAAATAATACTGAAAAGTGATGCCAGAAGATAATCCGCCACGCAGACCAACCGCTTTCTTTAAATACTGAGCCGAAAGTGAACCGCTCAATAATAAAATGATAATCAATAGTTTAAATTTCATACAACTGCTTTTTTATTGTTTGATTATTCTACCCGATCCTGAAATATTTTGAAATACGGTTGGATTTCCCTTATAATAAATATTACCCGATCCCGAAATAGTTCCATCAAGTTGCTGACTAACTGTAACATAAATATTTCCTGATCCGGAAATGGTTGACTCACTCCTTTTCTGCACCAGATCATAAGCGAAAATATTGCCCGATCCGCTGATACTGAGCTCACTTGTTTCACTTATACCATGGATATCGATCGAGCCGGAACCTGAAATCCGGGCTTCAATATGCAAGGCATCTGCATTTACATCCATGTTTCCTGAACCGCTGATATTCAGATATAAATTATCGGCATATATGCCATTGGCCCTGACAGAACCCGAACCATTCAGATCGAGGCCATCCACATTGGGTGCATAAACTGTAATGATAACAGGAATGCTGTTGTTGAAACAATGGTTGTCGTCGGTATCAATATACAAACGGCCGCCCGAAACCGAAGTTCTTATAGCCTGGATGAGATTCGATTCGGCATCGACTTTTACCTCGTGGGTATCACCATAAAACACATTTACCTCGAATGATCCGTTGCAAACTACCTCATGAAAGGTGTTTACGGTTCTGGTTTCGGTGATGGGATAACCATTTCCATCAATACACTGAAAGTCTTTGATACAACCTCCTGTGATCATTACACTTAGAAAAAGGAACGCAATCAAGGCATAATTAATATATTTCCTCATAAACTTGAATTTTTAATTTATAATTTGGGTTAACATTTGATTTTTGGTTTAATCATTTAGTCCGAAGACCGGAGTTAAGTTTCCTTTTTTCATATAATTATTCCTTACAATATGTTTTTAAATTTCATGCTTTCTTTGCAGTACCACCGTGGAGGGCGACTTCCGACTTCGATCTTCCAACTTCCAATTTCCAACTTCCAACTCTTCAGGGTTTCATATAAATATTCAGTTCACCACCGGTCATATTGAATTTCAATTCACTTTCACTTCCCTTGCCCAGTTTTCCCTTAAAAAGTTGCTTGTCGTTCTCGATACTGATCTGGAGATTCTCCACATTTGTCATTGAAGGAGGATAAACAACCTTCGTTTTCTTTGTTAAATTTGCTTCAACCTCCGCGTTTATTGATGGATTCACGTAGATATTTGCAACTGTATATGCTGAGTTCAGCTGCAAATATTTGATCTCAGGCGACATTTTCAAACATTGAATGGTTCCGTATTCTGAATTTACCATGAAATCGGTTTGTAAATGATTGATTGTCAATCGTGAAAATGAAGTTTCACCTGTTATTGAATTTGCTTTGCTGATGATGATTTTGTCACGCCGTGAATCGAGATTGATCTGTTCAATATCAATAAGTTGTGCTGTAGATGATCGACCGATCAGGTTAATGTTTTTACCTTTTGCCAGATCGATTTCCGAATAATTCAATTCGATCCGTCCTTCTTCGATGCTATTGATGTTCGCATTACCAAACTCCACCACAATCAAACACTTCCCGGATAAATCGTTTGCCTGAAGCGTTCCGTTCGACAATCGGAATTCGGCATTATATTTATGGTCGGTTGTATAGATGTTTCCAAAACGGTTATCAATTTTAACACGCAGGTAATCGGGCAGATAAATGGTATAATTGATGGTTGCGGCGCTTCCCGAATTCATCACACTTTTTGTCATATCCGACAATTCGCTCCAGAGTTTGCCGGCACTGGCAAAGGTGGTGGTGGCGTTCACATAATAGGGCGAATGGGTGAAAACCACATCAATTTCGTTGAAAAGTTTTTCAACACGCGCATCTTTAGGATCGGCAACCCGCACACTCACTTCAAAGCGTACAGAATCGGATTGCCATTGTACGAGATGAATGTTTCCGTATTTATTGGTCACAGTCAACTCCGTTGTTTTGCTCACAGGAAATGTCTTGTTGAAACTCTTTGTCTTTTCGATGAGCTGGGCCTGAACCGGAATGATGAATCCGAGGCAGACAAGCCCAATCCCGATTGATTTTTTAAATAACATATTGTACCTCACTTTCTTCAGTTTTTTCATCTGGTTTAAGCTGCTGCAGCATATCTTCAAGTATATCAAGTTTAATACGGTAATGCTGTATCATGGCTTCAATCACTTCCTCGTTGGCCACCTGATCCGACAAATCATCCTCAAGTTCCTTGTAAATCTTGTCCAGATTTTGAAATTCGTCGCTGATGTCATTCTTTATTTGCAGATTATCACCTGCAAGTTGAAAAACCTGTGATTCCTTCTGGTTGATCAGCGAAGTGTAATAGGCACGGGCCTCGAGAAACGCCTGTACCTCAGGCGAAACAGTGCTTTCAGTCAACTTATCAGAAACGGGCGCTGTGCGGTAATGTATCATGTTGCTCATAAAATAACCGGCCACAAAAATGGCTGCTGCAGCTGTAATTTTATATAGAAGTGGCCTGATTTTGAATTTCTTCCTGTGCTTTTGTTCAGATTCTATTCTATCCCACAATTT
>CAJBPB010000322.1 GCA_903957365.1 uncultured Bacteroidota bacterium | reverse complement strand
TCTTCCATACTATATTTTGGTCCTGCCAAAAGGTAAGCAGCCATATTATTCAATCTTTTCGATCTGTATTTAATATTCAAAGGAAAATCAATAAAGGTCGATGGAACCTGATAATAAAAGTCGGGATTGGTTAATTGTGCCACTTCTCTTCCTCCAAATGAAAGGGTTGGAATGAATCTGAGATCAAAATATTCCCCTAATCGAAGATTTCCTAAAATCCCGATGGCAAAACCAGGCGATGTTTTGGTGTTGATGAGTGGTTGTGCTGTGTAATACATTTGGTTCATTGCCAGAATGAACCCAAAATGATAGGCTTCCTTATCATATTTGGGCAGATTCATTACTTTTTTTGATTGCGCAACTGAAATTTGCGTTCCAAAAATACTGGTCAACAATATTACTAAAACAATTATTGGTATCTTTCTCAAGGTCTAAGGATTAGAATATGTATGGTGTTAACGCTTTATTTCAATATTTATTTTTTAAAGTTTTATTCCGGTGTAAATGGTAGCAATTCCAAAACTTAATCGCGTTTCGGTTGTTTGTGTAAATCCGGTTTGTGTAAGATGTTTCAGAAAATCATTGCCATCCGGAAATTGTTTTACCGAATCAGGTAAATAGGTATATGCTCCCTTATCTCCTGAAATGAGGCGGCCTAAAGATGGAAGAATGAACCGGAAATAAAACATATAAAGATTCCTGACAGGAAAGTGTTTTGGACGCGAAAACTCAAGCACAGCGATCATTCCGTTACTTTTCAGTACACGGTTCATCTCAGCCAGTCCCTTATCCAATGTTTCAAAATTCCGCACCCCAAATGCAACTATGGCTGCGTCAAAGGATTTGTCTGAAAATGGTATGTTTTCAGAATCAGCAACTTGTAATTTTATTTGATTTTCAAGTTTCAATGATCCGATTTTTTTTATCCCAATATTGATCATCTCTTCCGCAATGTCAATACCTGTAATAGCTGCCTTACTTTGCCTGGAAACTTCTATTGCTAAATCTGCTGTACCGGTTGCAACATCGAGTACCGTCAACGGATTTCTGGAAATCAGCATTTTAACAAGTTTTTTGCGCCACAACCGATCTATGCCCATCGAAAGAAAATGATTAAGAAAATCATATCTTTTAGCGATACTGTTGAACATAGACCGAACATTCTCCTTTTTTGTGCTAACTTTTACCATGCTTTTCCTCGTCAAATAATTTTGTTTATTCAATTATTAAGGGAATCATCTTCAAAATGAAATTTTCAGACTTTCTTCCATCAACCTGTTTTTATCAATCGGGATTACGCCAACTTCTTCACACACAATTCCGCCCGCAAGATTTGAAATACCTGCTATTATACCAGCAGACTGTTTAAGCGCCAGACATAAAGTCGCAACACTGATTACCGTATCTCCGGCACCTGATACATCAGCAATGTTGCGTATATGTGCAGGAAAATGGATTTCATCCGGAGTTTTCCCTTTCTCAAAATGATTAATCAATACACCTTTTTCTGAGAGCGTTACCATAACATACTCACATTCAATCTTATGCTGAAGAGTTTTCATGGCTTCAGAAATCTGGGCAGTCGTTTTGAGTACTCCATCAACATTCAATCCTTCTTTAAGTTCTTTTAAATTGGGCTTGAAGAGTGTGACGTTTCTATAAGCCAGAAAGTTCTTCTTCTTTGGATCAACTACAATTGGAATTTTTTTCTCATTTGCCAGCTGTGTGGCAAATGATATTAATTGTGTCGTGAGTACACCTTTATTATAATCCTGAAATATTACTGCATCAATCTGTTCATTATGAATAATTTGTGCAATTAATGTTTCAAGTCCGGATTGTTCATTATCATCAAGATCATTTAATTGTTCTTCGTCTACACGTAACATTTGCATCTTATTACCTATGATCCGGAATTTTGTGGTAGTAATTCTGTTTTCACTTTGGAGAATTCCTGTAACCGGCATTTCATTTTGGTTAAGTAATTGCAGAAAATCAACAGCTTTTTGATCATTTCCAATGACTGAACATAAAATAGGAGTTGCCCCTAAAGATCTGATATTAAGTGCAACATTGGCGGCTCCCCCGAGTCTGTTTACACGTTTTTCGACTGCAACAACCGGTACTGGAGCTTCCGGAGAAATGCGATCCACTTTCCCAAAAACATAGGAATCTATCATGACATCACCTATGATCATGATTCTCAGTTTGTTAAAATCGCTAAACAATTGTTGAATACCGTCTTTACTCAGCATGGAATTTTTTTGGTAAAAGTAATAAGTTTAGTTTCTCTGGATGATAAATCCCAGTAAATGGATTTAAAATACGGAAAATCAATGCAGTAACCCAAGTGCTTTTTCAATACGGTCAACAGCCTCTCCAATCAGTTCTTTGGATGTGGCATACGAAAAACGTATGCAGTTATCACAACCGAATGCATCCCCACTTACAAGTGCAACATGCGCATTTGCAAGTAAATACAAACATAGATCATAGCTGTTTCTGACCATTGTGGTTCCATCGGTTTTCCCAAAATAATAACTGATATCGGGGAAAAGGTAAAAAGCGCCGGTAGGTAGATTTGGAATAACACCCTTTATTTTTTTTAGTCTGTCATACAATAAGTTACGTCTTTCAAGAAATTGTGACAGCATATCTTTCAGTTCAATTGAATCATCAGGGTTGGTAGTTACGGCTTTTAGTGCTGCAGCCTGAGAAATGGTGCAGGTTCCTGAAGTATATTGACCCTGAAACGTGTTGCATGCATCAGCAATATATTGTGGTGCAGCCATATAGCCTACACGCCAGCCTGTCATGGCAAAACCTTTTGAAAGTCCGTTGATTAAAATAATGTTTTCGAACACTTCAGGAAACTGTGCAATACTCTCATGTTTTCCTTCAAAATGAATGTACTCGTAAATTTCATCCGAGAAAATAAATACATGCTTATTTTTTGCCAGAACTTTGGCCAGTGACTCCAACTCATCTTTTGAATACACTGATCCACTCGGATTGCATGGTGAACTAAAAATAAAAGCTTTAGTTTTGGGAGTGATTGCTCTGGTAAGCTGATCAGCAGAAATTTTAAAATCTTGTTCAACAGTCGATTGGATGATAACTGGAACTCCACCAGCCATTTTAACCATTTCAGGATAGGAAACCCAGAATGGAGCTGGAATTAATACTTCATCTCCATCATTTATCAGACTGAAAAACGCATTCATGATTGATTGTTTTGCTCCTGCTGAAACAATTATCTGTGATGGTTTGTACACAAGATTATTATCACGGAGTAATTTATCAGCGATTGCTTTACGCAACTCTGGTATACCTGGTACAGGTGGATAATGCGTGTTATTATTATTAATGGCCTGAATAGCAGCTTGTTTCACATCTTCTGGAGTGTTGAAATCAGGCTCACCAATACTTAGTGTAATTACATCTATACCCTGATCGCGCAATTCGCGGCTTTTCCGTGTCATTTCGAGGGTAGCTGATTCACAAACCGATTGCACCCTTTTTGATAAAATTTGTTTCGTATCCACAGTGATTTTTTTTTTGCTACAGCAAATATAGGGATTTTGAAATAAGGTGAATCGCAATTGATAATAAAAATCACCTTTTAGATATTTACGCTGAACTTATCAATTGAATACCGGTACGTTTTGTAAACAGCGTATCTTTGATGCAAATTTTAAATTTATGGATGCATTATTGATAATATTTCAAATCGGAACTATTCTCTATGTTTTGGCAGTTACTTATTTTTTGATTAAAGCGCTGAATCAGTATCTTGCAATATTGTCTGATAAAAATAAGCTTACCATTAGCAAATCTGAACTGAATAAGGATGGAAAGAAAATCGAATTATTACTGCCTCTTCATATTCAGGCGTATGAACGTCTCATTCTCTTTCTTGAACGGATAAAGCCTATTGCATTGATAGCCAGGCATCTGGATCCATTTACATCCAGACAACAATTCCAGATGAATATGTTGCAGAATATAAGAGATGAGTTTGAACATAATTTATCTCAACAATTATTTGTTTCCGACTCTGTTTGGCAAACATCAAAAGCAGCAAGGGAAGAGATCGCTCAGCAAATTAATATGCAATCAGCAAATCTTACTGAAGAGTCAACTTCATCTGATTTGGCAGGCTTGCTAGTTCAAATTGATACCAGATTGATAGATCAGGCTATTAAAATGATAAAAGAGGAAATGAAAGCGATGGCTTAAACATTTCCTCTTTTATACTTTAGAAGTATTTTATTTTAATCAGTTTGTTATATTATCAGTTTGGTTGATATTCACGAAGATTATCCATCAATTTCTTGCGACTATAAAAAATTCTGCTTTTAACTGTTCCAATTGTAAGATCAAGATCATCAGCGATTTCTTTGTATTTGTAACCTTCGTTGTACATGTCAAAGGCCCGGCGAAACTCTGCATCCAGCTGATTAATGCCTTTTTGAAGTTCCTGTGTTGCCATGATCGATTCAGGATTCGTTTCCTTACTTTGCTTATTGTAATTCATGAAATACAAATTATCTGTTTGATCGATAATAGTCTTCGCTTTTTTGTTGCGCCTGTAATTATTGATAAAAATATTTTTCATAATGGTGTACACCCATGCTTTGAAATTGTTTTGTACAACGTACTTTTCGCGATAGGTTAGCGCCTTTAAAAATGTTTCCTGCAACAGATCATGTGCATCATCCTCATTACGTGTGAGTTGCTTAGCGAAAATAATGAGGTACTTTTGCAAGCCAGTGAGTTGATAATTGAATTCTATAGCGGTCATGATTAATTTTGTTTAATAATTATGATACAAAGTTAAACAAAAATTTCACGTTGTCAATAATGAATCTAAATAAACTTTCTTAAAATTACTTAAATATCTATCTAACAAATAGTTAGAACAGTGTTAATGTTTTGTTAAATTTATTTTATGATAATTTTGAATAAGTACAGTTATAAGTTAATTGTGAATAAGATTTCTCTTCAGCAATTTAAACAACTGACATTCAATAGGATGAAAAAGGAAGGTTTATTTCTGCAAAGCAGGTTGAACGTCCATCATTTAATGGACTGTTTTTTCCAGAAGTTTTTTAAACTCGCCTGCACCCTGCACATATTTAACGTTTTCAGGAAGTTTAGCTGTAACACCAGCAGCCTGCATACCACTTATTAATATCTGTTGTGTATTGAATTGAGCAGAAAGATTTGTAAGATAAGTCTGAATTTCATTTTCAGTAACTCCGGTAACAAAAAAAGTTGCCAGAATATCAGCTTTTACAGTATCTGCTAGTTCGAATAAATCTCGCATAGGTACTTTCTGACCAAGATAAAAAACTTTATAACCTTGTTTTCGGGCCATATAATAATAAGTAAGTAATCCCATTTCGTGTAATTCCCATTCTGGTAGAAAAAGGAAAACGCGTTTAGCTTCCGGATTTGAAACAATTGGTAAACTATCGATTGCAACACTGAGTTTGAGACGGATCAGGTTACTGATAAAATGTTCCTGAGCAGGGCAAATTGTACCGGTTTGCCACAATAATCCCACTTTTTCAAAGAAGGGATAAACAACATAAAAAAGAGTTTCTTCAAAACCTATCTTTGTAATAGATTGATTAAGAATACGTTCAAATCGCTCTTCATTTAATTCAATCATTGCCACTACCATGCTCTCTATCTGACTCTGATAATCATTTTCAGGATCAAGCACTTCGATAACCTTTTCATTTATCTGTTGGGTGGTCAATTTACTAATCGATGAAATTTTATATCCGGTGCGATTAAGAATCGAAACGTTCAATAATTTTTTAAGATCTCCATCACAATATGATCGAATATTCGAATCGGAACGACCAGGATCTACGATGTTGTATCTCTTTTCCCAGATCCGGATTGTATGAGCCTTGATACCGGTAAGTCTTTCAAGGTCTTTGATGGAGTAGTTTGACATATTGACAAATTAAGTGATTTTTAAACAATCAATTGTTAAAATTGTTTTAAGCTTTTGAAAATGGGGTGATGTTCTCTTCGAAATTTGTATTTTCGTGCAAAATTAGGCATTGAATAAAACTATAATCCGTCGGATAGTCATTGTTGGAACAGGCCGGTTGGCAGGTCATCTGATTGTGTCTTTAAAAAAAGCCGGATTTACAATCGTACAGGTTGTTGGGCGAAATCATGAAAAGACACAGAGTTTTGCTGAAAAATATGAAATTGATTTTGTAACCTCATTGGATCTGATAGAACGGAAAGCTGATTTATATATGCTGGCTGTTTCAGATGATGCTGTCGTTGAGGTAATTGAAAAACTTCCTGAATTAAATGGTGTTTGCGTTCACTCATCCGGTTCAATAAATTTGCATGTGTTCGAAAACAAATTCACTTCTTTTGGTGTTTTTTATCCGCTTCAGACTTTTACTGAAGACAGATTTATTGATTTCCGGAAAATTCCAATTCTTATTGAAGCAAACCAACCATCTGTACAAAAATTACTCAATTCGTTGGCTGTCAGTTTGTCAGATATGGTTTATAATGTTAACTCATCTGACAGAAGGCAATTACATTTGGCAGCGGTTTTTGTTTCTAATTTTGTAAATGTTTTATTTTCAATTGGTAATGATTTGCTTGAAACAACGAAATTACCATTCGAAATTCTTAGACCATTGATACTAGAGACGGTAAATAAGGCTTTTGAATCGGGTCCGGAAAAGGCACAAACTGGTCCGGCCAGGCGTGGTGATTATAAAACCATGCAGATGCATTTGGGTTTACTTGAAAACAGACCTGAATTTGCCAATATTTATACACTTTTATCTAATTCTATAATCATGAAATTTAACCAACCAAAAGATGAGTAATTATAAATCACTGTTGTCGAAAATTACCACTTTTATATTTGATTATGATGGTGTTATGACTGAAGGAGTCATTATTATTACCAATGAAGGTGAGCCATTGCGCACAGCCAATGTAAAAGATGGTTATGCATTGCAACTTATTCAAAAACTTGGGTATAATGTGGCTGTTATCTCTGGAGGATATTCTCTTTCGATGGAAAAACGTTTCGAAGCACTTGGAATAAAAGATGTTTTTTTGGGTGTTTCTGATAAAATGGTAGTGTTTGAAAAATATGTAAATCAGAAACAATTGCTCAATGAAAATATATTGTATATGGGAGACGATATCCCTGATTTATTGCCTATGAAGGCCTGTGGATTGCCAGTTTGCCCGGCGGATGCTTCGAATGAAATTAAAAATATCAGTTTGTATATCAGTCATAAAGATGGTGGAAAAGGCTGTGTTCGGGATATCATTGAACAAGTGTTGAAAGTACAGGGTAAATGGATGATGGATGCAGATGCACATACATGGTAATAGTATGATTATTAATTATTTAAGACTGATTCGCTGGCCAAATCTATTGATGATGGCACTCGTTATGTGTTGTCTGCGGTATTTCTTAATATTGCCTCAGTTCCATCATGCAGATATAATAGAAGGCTCAACGTTGTTCTTATTTTTATTGTTAATATTCAGTGTATTGTGTATTGCGGGCGGGGGTTATGTAATCAATGATATATTAGATCAGGAAATAGATGCTGTGAATCACCCGGAAAAGCAATTGATCGGAAAATTGATTGACGAAAAAACAGCTAAACTTTTCTATGTTGGTTTAACTTCTGTGGGGGTTGCCACTGGAATTTACCTGGCTTCTGTTGCATCAAGTCTTTATTTAGGCCTCGTTTTTCCTGCCATGGCCGCCTTACTGTATTATTATTCAAGACGTTATAAGAGACAATTGATAAGTGGAAATATAGTTGTTTCATTTGCTTCGGCCATGGTGCTGATTGTTGTGTGGAATTTCGAGATTTTTTTACTTGATCTTGAAAATGCGCAATTGGCTGAAAATATTGCAATTATTCCATTTATCTCAAAGTTTATATATGCCTATACTGTATTTGCATTTTTCAGCAGTCTGATACGTGAACTTGTAAAAGACGTGGAAGATATTGAAGGTGATGAGGCTGAAAATTGTGCAACGATCCCAATTTTAATGGGTATTTCAGTATCAAAATGGATAACAGTTGTTCTGCTGTTAATATTAATAATTATGGTCGGTTATTGGCAATATTGGCTATGGTTTAATGGGTTACAGTATGCTTCAGGTTTTTTAATTATTACACAAATATTAATTCTTTTCACAATAAATAAACTTTTTGTACGTCAGATAATTTGGCATAAGATTTCGTATTTTCTTAAGATAATGATGCTTACTGGTATCACTTCAATTATTTTTCTTAATTTTAAATAATGATTTTCAATCAGTTTGATAAACACAATGTGGTGCTGGCTTCAAAATCACCCCGAAGACAGCAGCTTATTGAAGGTATGAATATTCCCTTCACAACTTTGTTAAAAGAAGTCGATGAGTCATTCCCATTGGGTATGCCTGTGAATGAAATTGCAGGTTATTTGAGTCAGAAGAAAGCAATGGCATTTTCACCGGAAGAATTACCGGTAAATTTTTTGCTGATCACTGCAGATACAATTGTTGTTGTTGATAACGAAGTGCTTAATAAACCAAAAGATCGTGATGATGCGATTGCCATGCTGACAACATTATCCGGACGCGATCACAAAGTAATTACTGGTGTAAGCATTCGTGATGTGGAAACTATGGTCACCTTTTCTGAGGAAAGTGAAGTGCGATTTTTATGTTTAACAAAGGAAGAAATAGGTTATTATGTTGATAAATACCACCCTTTTGACAAAGCAGGCTCGTATGGAATTCAGGAATGGATTGGTTATGTGGCCATTGAATCTGTAAAAGGTTCTTTTTTCAATGTAATGGGATTGCCAACACATCGTTTGTATCGTGAATTATTGGGTTTTGCCGGAAAAGTTTGAAGAAGTGATGTGTTAAATATCACATATAGAATAGATTATTACTAATCAGAAAAAATTATGAGTTTGAAATTACTTTTAAAACGGGCAGTAAATTATTTCTTCCAGGGTTTGTTGTTTATTTCGCCTATCACTCTTACAATTTGGGCTTTATATGCTACTTTTCAATTCATTGACGGTTTGTTAATCAGTTATCTGGATAAATTGCTTGAACGGCATATTCCTGGGTTAGGGCTTGTCGTTCTTATTTTATCGATTACTGCGATCGGTGTTCTAGGATCAACCATTTTTTTCAGGCCACTGTTAAGTTATTTTGATAGTTTGTTAGTGAAAGCGCCTTTAATTAAAATTGTTTATACATCAATAAAAGATTTGGTAAGTGCATTTGTCGGGCAAAAAAAGCGTTTTAATGAGCCGGTTCTGGTAAAAATTGGACATGGAATTGAAATGGAGAAGTTAGGATTTGTAACCAATCGCGATTTAAAATTTTTAGGCATATCAGACCAGATGGTTGCCGTATATTTGCCGCATTCTTATGCCTGGTCAGGGAATTTGTTTATTGTGCCGGCATCAAATGTGAGGGCTGTCGATTCGTCGGCAACAGATGTGATGAAATTCATCATTTCTGCTGGAGTTATAAATTTAGATCAACCTAATGAAAAGTAAAACTGAAAAAAAAAGACCTTTGATACTTGTGACCAACGACGATGGATTTTCGGCGGCCGGTTTACGAAAATTGATTGAAGTTGTTAGAAAAATTGGAAAAGTTGTTGTGGTTGCCGGAGAACGTCCTATGTCTGGACAGGGTCATTCTATTACGATTACAACACCGTTGCGTATAAAAACGATTTGCAAAGAACCAGATTACGAGGAATATGTGTGTAACGGAACACCTGTTGACTGTGTAAAACTGGGAGAACAGGTTATCATAAAAGGAAAACCTGACCTACTGGTTTCCGGTATCAATCATGGTTCCAATGCATCAATTAATGTTATTTACTCTGGCACAATGGCGGCGGTTTTAGAGGCTTGTATTGACTTTATTCCAGCCATTGGGTTCAGTTTGCTTGATTATGGTCATGATGCTGATTTCAGTCATGTCGATTCAATTATTGAATCGGTTGTTCACAAAGTACTTGATGAGGGATTACCAAATGGCGTTTGTCTCAATGTGAACATTCCAGCGAAAAGTGAAAATCCATTACAGGGAGTTCGCGTTTGCCGCCAGGCCCATGCACGTTGGATTGAGGAGTTTGATTCACGCATGGATCCGCGTGGAGGCGATTATCATTGGCTTACTGGAAAGTTTGAGAATGACGATCTTGCAGAAGAAACCGATCAATGGGCACTCGAAAATAATTACGTAAGTGTCGTTCCTGTTCAATACGACATGACTGCGTATAAAGCGATTGACATGGTTAATAACTGGAATTTGAGTTTAAATCATATTTGATTTTTTAATAGTCTCATTGATAATTATTTAACAAAAATTTGATATGAAAAAAATACTTAAAACTGATTCGTTTCTGTTAGGTATTACCTATGCGGTTGTTATTCCTTTGCTACTTTTTGGCATTATTTTTTTCTTCAATGATACTGATATAGTTGCAAAATTATCAATCAACCCAAAGGTACCTTATTTGGTTTCATTGATTCCCAATCTCATTGTATTGCGATTTTTATTTGTACCATTTAAACTTGATAAAACTGGCAGGGGAATGTTAGCGATAACCTTTGCTGAATTTTTAGCGGTTTTTATATTTATAAGATAATAAAGGACTTACGCTGTGAAGTATTACATTATAGCCGGTGAAGCATCTGGTGACATGCATGCGTCAAATCTTATCAGGGAAATAAAAAAGCTTGATAATGAAGTTGAAATTCGTGCCTGGGGTGGAGATATGATGGAAAAGCAGGGTGCGAAAATTGTGAAACACTATCGTGATCTTGCGTTTATGGGTTTTGCTGAGGTTTTGATGAATCTGTGTGTAATTCTTCGTAATATTTCATTTTGTAAAAAAGATCTCCTTGATTTTGCTCCTGATGTGCTTATCTTAGTTGATTATCCAGGTTTTAATCTGCGAATTGCAGAATTTGCTAAATCGCGTAATATTAAAGTTGTATATTACATCTCACCACAAATTTGGGCATGGAAAAAGGGTCGTGTACATACGATAAAGCGCGTGGTCGATAAGATGCTGGTGATTCTTCCTTTTGAAAAAGACTTCTACAAACAATACCAGTTTGAGGTTGATTTTGTCGGCCATCCTTTGCTGGATGCCATTGTAAATGAGCCAGTTGATTCAACTGGTTTTCTTAAATTACATCAGCTTCCTGATCGGCCAATCATCGCTTTGTTACCGGGTAGCAGAAAGCAGGAAATTTCAAAAATGCTTGAAATAATGCTTGTTATAGTCGATTTTTTTCCTGTTTATCAATTTGTTATCGGTGGTGCTCCATCAATCGAGCTTGCCTATTATTCAGATATTATTGGTAATCGAAATGTAAAAGTAATTAGTGGGTCAACACATCAGTTGTTGCGTCATTCAAAAGCTGCGTTGATTACATCTGGAACAGCCACACTTGAAGCGGGTTTATTAAAGGTTCCTGAAGTCGTATGTTACAAGGGGAATCCCATCTCGTTTGCTATTGCAAAACGATTGGTACATTTAAAATATATTTCATTGGTAAATCTTATTATGGATCGTCCAGTTGTAACCGAACTGATACAGAATGATCTGAATAGTAAGAATTTACAGTTTGAGTTAAGTCAATTGTTGACAAATGACAGCAAATCGACAAAACTTCAGGCTGACTATGATGATTTGATTGAAAAACTCGGTGGTCCGGGAGCATCCGCAAAAGCCGCGAAAATTATTCAAATATTTTTGAATCAATAGTTTCGTAACTTTATCTTTTCAATCAACGATTATCTTATTATGCCTAACCAATTCAAATACCCTTTTTTGAGGATTTTGTTGCCATTTATGGCAGGTATTTATCTTGGTTACCAGCCATGGATTTATTTGCATAATATATTGAATTACAGTGTAATAGTTTCTTCAATTATCATTTGCTGGGTTTCATTTCTGTTTTTAAAATCATACAGTTACCGTTGGGTTTTTGGATTATCTATGAGTTTGTTTATGCTGTTTTCTGGTGTGACCTCGGTCGTTTTTAAAACTCAGAAAGACAAGTCATCAGCAGTTTTTGCTGATTCAGCGTTTCGTGGAATGATTGAAGTAAGAATTTTGGAACCGCCCAAGCAAAAAGAATTAACCACTGGTTTTACTGCGGAAATGACAGGTTTACAGGGGCTTGTTCAATCAAAAAAGGATAAAGTTTTGGTTTATTTGCAAAATTATCCGGAGATGCCAGTACTGAAGTATGGAAATATAATAGTCTTCAGTAAAAAGCCTGAGCCAATTGCTTCCGCACTTAATCCTGAACAGTTTGATTTTCAGAAATACCAATCTTTAAAGGGGATTTCTCATCAGGTATTTTTAAAGAATGGTGAATGGGAGCAATTGTCAGGTGACGAGTCCAGCTTCATTTTTAGAACAGCTTATTGGTGTCGTGATTATCTTTTAAATGAGTTGAAAAAGAATGGATTGCAGGGTGATGAATATGCGGTGGCATCTGCGATATTACTTGGTTATGATGAAGAGTTACCGCGCTATTTGCGAAAAGGTTATGTTGCATCTGGTACAATGCACGTTTTATGTGTTTCCGGACTTCATGTAGGAATTATCTATTTGATATTCAACTTTATATTGGGATTTATATTAGTAAAAAAATCAAATGAAAACATTAAAATTGTACTCCTTTTGGCAATAGTTTGGTTTTACGCGATGATTACCGGTTTAACGCCATCTGTGTTGCGCTCGACCATCATGATAAGTTTCATTCTGATAGGATCACTCATCAGTCGTAAAGGGAATATTATCAACTCACTGGCGGCTTCAGCTTTTTTATTGCTATTGATCGATCCTTCAACGCTTTTGAATATTGGTTTTCAGTTATCTTATCTAGCCGTTTTGGGAATTGCACTTTTTCAGAAGCCTATATATAACTTATTCTATTTCAGAAATAAAGCGCTCAACTGGATATGGGAAGCAACTTCTGTCACACTAGCCGCCCAGTTAATGACAACCCCAATTATCCTTTTCTATTTTCATCAGTTTCCGGTATATTTTATATTTAGTAACTTGTTATTGATTCCATTGTCCTTTGTAATCATCGTTTTGGGAATGTCCGTATTAATATTTTCTTTTTTGCCTTATATTCCTCTATGGCTGGGTTATTTAACTTCAGCTTTCATTTATATTATGAATTTCATTGTTAAGTGGATCGAGAATCTGCCGATGTCTACGATCAGCGGCTTATATCTCAATCAACAAGAATTGGTTCTGCTGTTTAGTGTGGTTTTTTTGTTATGGATTTTACTGCAATATCTTAATTATCATACAGTTGTTCCAATGATTTCTCTTCTATTCATTTTTTTGCTCTCCGTTACTTTACGGAATTTAGAAAATTTTCAAACTAAGCAAATAGTTATTTTTGGTGTCAATAAACATACTGCGATTGATTTTATCAACGGAAGAAAACATATACTATTGTCAGATAGTACTTTAAAGAATGATGAATTTGTAATTGATTATAATATGAGAGCTTATTGGGCAAAGATGGGATTGCATGATGAAATGGTAAATCTCGGCATTGATGATTCTCATTCCGAAACTGTATTTTTGAAAAAAAAAGAAGATCTGGTATCTTTTGGCGGAAAAATCTTCTCAATCTGGACGGGTAAACAAAAATTCTATAAATACCAACATGCGCGTCAACCACTTGATTTTGTAGTTGTTGTTGGTAATCAAAAAGAAAGTATGGATATGTTGCTTAAAAATTATCTTGTTAAAACCATTGTAATCGATCTAAGTGTTCCTTACTGGCAAGCTGATAAATGGAAAAGTGCGGCTGAAAAATCTGGGATTCAGGTGTGTGATATTCGTGAAGAGGGTGCTTATATTGTTGATATTTAATGAAATACTGTTTGAAATTTCATTTATACTCTTGTTGTATGTCATTTTCCACAGATCTGTTTTACCCATACTGGCATCATATTCCAGTTTAATCGTGTTCATAAGTTCTTTAACAGAAATTATCCGATCAGTTCGCCAGACATTGCTGCCTGCAAATGCATAACCTTTATTGAAATTTCCCCGCAAGGCCGATGTCAGGGATGCGATAATACAATAGGGTGCTGTGCGGATATCACAAGTGCGTATACAATTTACAGGACAAGCTTTAGGTTGACGTTTGCCTGCTTCAACTTCTTCTAAAAATGATGAATTTATTGCCCGACCTGGCATTCCAACAGGGCTTTTAATAATTTTTATATCGTGAATAGTCGCTTTCAGATAAGCCTGTTTAAATTCTTCAGAAGCATCGCATTCATTGGTTGTAACGAATCGCGTTCCCATCTGCACGCCTGAAGCTCCTAATTTCATAATATCTGCAATATCGGCGCCAGTATATATACCGCCGGCAGCGATTACGGGTATTTTTTTGCCATAACTATTCCCTATTTCATTCACAACAGCTACAACTTCGGGTATTAATTTTTCAAGTGCAAAATTCGGATCAAAAATCTGTTCAAGTTTGAATCCAAGATGACCACCAGCCTTTGGCCCTTCAACGATCACTGCATCAGGAAGATAGTTATAATTTGCTTTCCATTTATTACAAATCAGTGCAGCAGCTCTTGCCGAAGAAACAATAGGAACGAGTTTAGTTTTGCACGAAGGAGATAGGAATCTGGGCAGATCAAGTGGTAATCCGGCTCCTGAAATAATAATATCCACACCTTCTTCAATTGAAGTGCGAACCAGATCCTCGTAGTTGGTGAGTGCGACCATGATATTTACACCAACAACGCCATTAGTTTTTTTTCTGGTCTTTCTTATTTCTTCCTGAAGTCCCGTGATACAGTTTGAGAGATAATCTTTTTTACTGTCTTTATAAATCATCCCTAATCCGGCGGCTGAAATAATTCCTGCACCGCCTTCGTTGGCTACTGCTGAAGCCAGACCTGATAGTGAGATTCCAACCCCCATACCGCCCTGGATAATAGCCGATGGGATTAATAAATTTCCAATTCTCAATGAATTCATTTTGTATCAGCAATACCATTTGTGTTGAAGTTATTTGATTAGCAAGGCACTTTACCTCAGTTACAATAAATCCTACTTTTGATATTTGCATTACAAAAGTATCTATGCAGAAGCAAAAGGGCTGATAAATGGGTCAAACTGCCTGAAATGGTTGGAAATGCTGGGTTTAGGGCTGAATTGTATTCATTTCCGGGACGAACGGTATGGTAATTTTAAGCGAAATCTGATTTTTTACTTCTTAAAAATGGATTTTAGAAGTTATTTGAACCTTTCTTAAGGTTGCATTTCGATTAGGTCTTAGAAAGTATTTTTTTAAACTCTGAGATTTTGTTTCTTGATACCGGAATCCGGAAATCGAGTCCTTCCGCCTCGAGCATATAGTTTGGAGAACTACCTGAGAGTCTTGAAATCTGATCAAGGTTTACCAGGCAACACCGATGACACTTTTTAATGATTGGAAAACCTGAAAGTAAATTTTCAACCGAACTTAATGTTTGCCTTATAATTTGCCGGTGCACTAAGTTTCCTTCACGATAGAAAATTTCAATATAATTACTCGACGACTGGATTAAAACAATGTCTTTTAATTTCTTATCAAAAACTTCCTTCCCGTTTTCTGATTCAATTCGCACATGTTGATTTTCCTTGTCTGACTCTGTTTTATGTTCTTCAGCAAGCCAATGACGCCCTGAATCGATGACTTGAACAACTTTTGATTTTAATGAATGGTTATAATTAACAAGATTGAAAAGAACCAATGGCAATACTGCCAAGGCACCAGATCGAAAAATTGTCATTGATTGCAGACTTGAAACATTGAAAATTAAAGCAGTTAATGTAAATTCCACAATTAAAGCAATGAACATGCAGAAATTCCAGATCAATTCTTTGCGAATAGTCCATCTTGCTGATTCAAAAATTTTCGGAAATAATCCCGGTAGAATAAGTGTATTAAATAAAAATGTAGCAGCACTAACCAGTCCAATTGCAAGAACAAAATAACCTTCCTTCTGAGATGCCATAAAATCGACACCAAAAGGTTGAAAATACAATAAAATAAGGATGAATCCCGCGCTGACTAAAGTGATGGTGCGCAGGTTATGTTTAAAATTGTTGTTAAACGGATATGACTGATTAAGATTTTCAAACATCGCTGCATTTTTCCTTCTGCAAAGTTACGACTAAAAAAGTGAAGTTAATGATTTTGGCGTTTTCTCTGCCATTGAGATTTAATAATAAAAAAAACGGATCTGGTTTTATACCAGATCCGTTTTTACGGATTCTACAAATATTTGCTTTGATTTGCACACATAATAAAAAATAGCGTGTATCAGAATTATGAAATTATTCTACACAAACAATCGTTCCGTCTTCCTTAATAACAACTTTAATTCTGTTCTGATTCAGATGAAGTTTTATTTCATATTGCACACTATAGTCTGCCAATGTATTAATTTCTGATCTTTCATCAGTAGAATATCCTATGTAAGTTGCAGATATTAAGTCAGTAACGACTGCAGGAATGTTTATCGTTAAGATAACTTCAGCTTTGGCGAGATAAATATTTGCATTATCAAAGAATAGTTTAACTGGTGCAAGACTATCAGTAGAAATGACAACTTCAGTAACAGTACCGAACTGACAAAGCGATTTAATACGAGCAGTATGGATGTTATAACTGCTGAAATTGGTTGTTATAAATTCTGTGATTGATGCAGGAAGGGAATCTATTGGAATTCCTCCGCCATCATGATGACCACCTTGATGACCGCCTCCATTGTGTCCTCCGCCATGATGTCCTCCGCCACGATGCGAAAATTCACTTTCACACACAATGTTACCTTCCTCATTTAAAACAACACCTAGTTCGGATTCATTGAGATAAACAAATGCTTTGTATTGCATGCTATTATCAGCAAGTGTATATGATTCAGCTTTTGAACGGTTGGAATATCCAGGGTAACTTACATTTATAGAATTAGTTACAACTGAGGGAATGGATGTGTATAATATTCGGTTTGCTTTTGCAAGAAAAGTGTCCGTGCTGTTAAAGATCAGTTTTATTGGTTCCTGATTGTCCAACGAAATCATTACTTCTATGATATCTCCAAATTGACAAAGAGTGTCAAATCTTGCATGTCGGATCGTATAATCTGCATAGTTTATTGAAATATAATCGGTAATCCCCGATGAAAGCGAGTCAATCGGGAAACCTCCACCATGATGATTGCCATTATTTTGGTCACCAACCGAATCTGAAGGGCAAAAGTGTTGACCACCATTTTTAATGTGATTTAAGTTTTGATCGAAGGCAAGAAGTTCTGCTGTAGTTAGCGTTAACAGGTAACTAGTGTCGCTGTCAGTTAATTTTAAGGAATAAGAAATTTCAGTGTCAGGGTAATTCTCATTTACATAATTGGTAATAACTGCAGGAATGTCATTCTTTGACAGTGATTGATCTGAGATGGAAACATTTTCATTTTTACTGCATGAAACAAGGGTAAATACAATTACCATTATTACAAAAAGGAGCTTTCTCATGAATTTTAAATTTAGTTTATAAAAATTTATTGTCAGAAGCATTACGAAGCAGGATGAGAAAAGGTGGGGTAGATTACAAAAATATTTATTTCATTTATTACCCCACCGTTTTTTATGAATCAACGTAATGTCATATTGTAGTTTAATTTTAAGGAAAGAGAAATTTCTCAACAATGACATTAATTACAAATATTAAATTTAAGGGACTATTTTTGCAATTAAGCTATTGAAGAAACTGATTGCTTTTTTTTGATGAAGATTTTTAAACGGAAAACATCGTTTGAGCAGAATAATCCGGAAAGTATCATTGCAGCTTGTCTGCAAAATGAACCGGAGGCTCAGCGTGCGCTTATTAGTTATTATTATGGATTTGCCAAAAGTATTTGCCGGCGATTTTCTTCCGATGACCTTTCGGCAGATGAGATTTTGAATGATAGTTTTTTGAAAGTATTTAACAATCTTCATAAATACAATCAATCACAGGCATTTAAAGCCTGGCTACGGACGATAATTGTAAATACATCTATTGATTACTACCGTAAAAGTATACATGAAACGCACAATATTAGTAACGTACGTCATGATATTCCTGATGAAACTGAAGATGTAATCAGTAAAATATCAGCAGAGGAGATTCTCAGACTAGTTCGAAGTCTTAGTCCTGCTTATCGAATGGTTTTTACACTTTTTGTGATTGAGGGATATTCTCATAAGGAAATTGCCGAAATCATGGGAATAAAAGAAGGAACTTCAAAATCAAATCTTCAGGATGCTCGACATAAATTACAGGCAATGATTTTAAAACTTAACCCACAAAGCAGCTTTGCTTATGAATAAAAATTTACACATCAATGAAAACAGAGAATTTTGACGAAACTATCAGGAAGAAACTGGTTGGTATTGAGGAGAAGTTCACAGAGAAAGATATAGATAAAGTATTTAATCATGTGACAAGGCACTCAATTCCTCTTCCGCGAAAGTTCAACGGTTCAGGGCTTTTTTATACGATAGTTGTCGCAACAGTTGTAGGTTTTGTTATCTATGGTGTCAGCCTGTTGATTGAAAACAAGACGAACACAAAAGAAACGTCACCAAAACAAACACCAGTAGTTTTTGAAAACGATATAAAGTCAGATAATTCAAGGCTTATACTATTAGATTCAACTTCAAATTCATCTGTTTTAAAAATTGAAACAATGCTGAACGAAATTGCCGAAACTACTCCATCTCAACAACAAGTTAAGATGTTCACAAAAGATTCGGAAGCAATAAGCCTCGCAGAAAACAGTGCTGAAGTTAAAAATGCCGGTGCAGCCATTATTTTCACTGCGACAGAAACATCACAATTAACACAGGTTAAAAAAGAGGCAATTCAACCTGAAATAATACAACAGATGCTATCCTCAGAAATTGATGAAGATAGAGCAAAATCACACATTCAAAATCTTGTCCCTGATTCAATTCAAATCAAAAATGCTGAACAGCTCATGGATTATCAACCGGTTGTCATTGGTGAGATTTCGGAAGAAAAAAAAGAAGAGAAATTCAAAGACTCTGAAACAAAAAGCGATGCCAATAAACTCGGAAAGTCTGATTTAAATCCTGATTCGGAACAGAAATCTGATATCGTTAAGGTTAATAAAAGCATAAGTTTCTTCGATGAGGTTGAACTGGCATCAGGTTTTGGAACTGAAATTGCAAATGGACGTGGTGGGATTGAAATCATTGGTGAAGTTATAATGAAAAAGAAACTGAGTTTTTCGTCAGGGATCAAATTCACCAAAAACTTCACAGAGAGCTTCAGTGATGAGCAGGATTTTTACAAACATAAATCGAGGCATTTCGATCAGGATTTTCATGAACATCACGATGAGCGCGAGCCTGCTTCAAATATCACTATTGATGGCTTCATCTGGCAAATTCCATTGACAATCAATTATAATCTGAGGCTGAAAAATGGCTACTCATTGGTTTTTGGTTTGGGAACCGATCTGGATATTTACCAAAGTCAGGATATTCATTACGAAAAACATCAAGGCATTGATTCTCTCAGGCAACCGATGAATTTTAAAACCTCAGAACCAGTGACAGTTTTTAATAATCTCACCATAACTGTGGGTGCTCAAAAGCAATGGAACAGATTAATTCTCAGGGCCAAACCATTTATAAATCCGCAGATTATCCAGGTCAATTATAAAAGTAAAGACATCTACTATGGATTTGGTTTACAGCTTTTATATACTTTTAAAAAGGATTAATTGTAAACGGAATTCCGGTCTGTTGATGACTTTAACAACTATATTCACTTGAGCAACGAAAAATTTTTAGATTTTTTTCGTTTTAAAGATTTTCATAAATTTGATATCCATGGTTGTCTGTTCTGACATTTGAAGACCAATAAATAATTGAAACAATTTCAGATTCCTGTCCTGTTTTTTTATAAATTCTTTTGCGAAATCGCGAATAATCGCAAAATATCAACCGCGATGAACATAGAATAGCAGAATAAAATCTTGTTAAAAAAAGTCATTCTTCGTAACTTTACCGATCGAATAATATTCAAATGAACACAATTAAAAGAGTGAATCCTGTTGAAATTTATGCAGGAACAGCATGGCAGGCCGGAATGGTGAAACGTATGCTGGAAGATTCTGAGATTGAAGCTTTTTTGATAGATCAGATCATGGGAACAATGCATCCCTGGTACACGGCACCTGTTGGCTCGGGGTCTGTAAAAGTATTTGTTTCAAGTTCAGATTATCATAAAGCAAAATCAATTGTTGATAATTTTGAAGAAAACGCAATGGAGAATACCTGATTTTAAATTTCGTTTTTTTTTAAACAATTGGTTGTCATATAGTAGACTAATTACTGATATATTCATCAATTGTAAGGAAATACTATATTCGAATCTGCTGTTTGAATACCATTACTTTAATATAATAATTTTTGAATGGCAGTGTTGATTATTTACAATAATTGGAACTTTTTACATTTTCAGGGAAAAAATTAAAAGAGTTAATTCAAATATATATTAAATAAAAAATCCCTGTAAATCAATGATTTACAGGGATTCAAGCGGACCGGACGGGACTCCAACCAGTACGTTATATTGCTAAATATCAATGAATTATATTCATTTAATTTCTTATGGCCACCAAATGGACACCTCATTTTGCTTGACCGTTTTCCAAAGAACTTAATG
>CAJBPB010000321.1 GCA_903957365.1 uncultured Bacteroidota bacterium | reverse complement strand
TGTGGTGGGTCATACAAAAAACCCTATTGCGACGGATCACATAACATCATTGGTTTTCAGGACGATAAATAATTTATCTACTTTTCAAAATTTAGATTCTTCATAAAAAATAATCAGATGAATAAAGTTGTAAAAAACGCCTCAGAAGCCATTCAGGGTATTGGCGATAATATGAGCCTGATGTTGGGTGGATTTGGCTTGTGCGGAATACCAGAAAACTGCATTACTGCACTTTACGAAAGCGACGTCAAAGGTTTGACCTGCATCTCGAACAACGCAGGGGTGGATGATTTCGGACTAGGTTTTCTGTTAAAAAAACACCAGATCAAAAAAATGATCTCCTCTTATGTGGGTGAAAATGTTGAGTTTGAAAGACAATTGCTAAGTGGAGAACTGGAGGTGGAATTGATTCCGCAAGGTACGCTGGCCGAGCGATGCCGCGCAGGTGGTGCGGGTATTCCGGCTTTTTATGTTCCTGCGGGTTACGGAACCGAAGTGGGAGAAGGAAAAGAAGTCAGGGAATTCAACGGGAAAATGCATCTGCTTGAACATGCGCTTGTAGCTGATTTCGCTATTGTTAAAGCATGGAAAGGTGATACTTACGGTAACCTGATTTATCGTCATACAGCAAATAATTTCAACCAGGCTATGGCTATGGCCGGCAAAATCACTATTGCTGAAGTAGAAGAACTTGTTCCGGCTGGCACACTCGATCCAAACCAGATTCACACACCCGGCATTTTTGTACAGCGTATTTTCCAGTCGAAAGACCTTGAAAAACGAATTGAATTTGCCACTACGAGTAAATAAGTTTTTAATAATCAGAAAAATAGCAGGTTATGGCTTTAGATAAAAATGGCATTGCCAAAAGGATAGCACAGGAACTCAGAGACGGTTATTATGTTAACCTTGGTATTGGTATCCCCACGTTGGTTGCCAATTTCATTCCCGAAGGTGCTGAAGTAGTATTACAATCTGAGAATGGATTACTCGGAATTGGTCCGTTTCCAACACGAGAAAATATCGATCCGGATTTGATAAATGCCGGAAAGCAAACCATCACTTATACAAAAGGTGCGGCTTTTTTCGATTCGAGCACGAGTTTTGCCATGATCCGCGGAGGCCATATCGACCTGACCGTTTTAGGTGCATTTCAGGTTTCAGATACCGGTGATATTTCGAGTTGGAAGATTCCGGGTAAAATGGTAAAAGGCATGGGTGGTGCAATGGATCTGGTTGCTTCTGCCAAAAACATCATTGTAGCTATGGCACATTGCGATCCATCAGGTAAATCTAAATTATTGAAATCGTGTACATTACCACTCACTGGCGTTCGTTGTGTGAAACGGATTGTAACCGATCTGGCGGTTATTGATGTGACCAATGATGGATTTAAACTGGTTGAAAGAGCGCCCGGCGTAAGTGTTGAGGAAATTGTTGCTGCTACCGAAGGGCGTCTGATCGTCGAAGGTGAGAGTCCGGAAATGAGGATTTGATTGAATCATTTTTTATGCTAAACCCACGGCCTGAAGGCCGTGGAAATTCAGGCCGTCAGGCCTTGGAAATTGAAGACCAGGGAAATAAATTTCTAATCAATACTTTCAATCTTCACCTTCTCGCCTGATCGCAGATCGAACCAAAAGATCAGTTCTTCGTTCACCCTCCTGTTTTTAGTCATTACTCCGTTTACCAGCACCGAATTTGCCCTGGTAATGAAACTCAATCCTTTGATAGTCTCACGATTATTATTTTCAACCACAATGCTTCCGTCATTCTGCACCGAATAACTGATATGCTGCACCAACTCATGGTATTGAAGCTGCTCAGAAATTGTTGTCGGGAGTAACCGACCGGCCAGATGCAGATCATGTATGCGTGAAAGCGCCTGATTGAAGGATTCCTGGGCAACAATTTTTCCATCGGCATTCATTGTCCAACACCCGACTTTTTCGTCCACCCAGGCCGGATAAACATGATTTATATAAACGGAATGATAGTCAAGTAAACTATTTAAACGTGTTTTATCAAAGAAATAATTCCACAATGAAGTTTCATTCACTTCGAGCGAACTTGATGTAGCCCAAAGATATCCATCGTATCTTTCCTGATTGTCCGATATCATCCTGTCGGGGAAACAATCACCATAACCCGGATAGGGAAAAATCAGATTTCCATAAAAATGCCACGCATCATAAGGCCTTACATCTTCATAATATGGATTCCAGAAATAACGAATCCCATACTTTTTGAATAAATCACTGGCAAATTGTGGCGAATCAGGATTGAATCCATCGCAGACTACATTCTCACGGTTATTGATAGGTTTATTGTTGTAACCGTGATCAATCCAGGTTGGTGAACCAAACTCAGTCTGCATAAAACCAAGTGCCAAATCGATAAACTGCCGGTTCGAAGTATATTGTTCAGGTGTATGTAAACAGATTTCGAAACCTGCGCCTTGCAACTGTTTCAGAAAAGGGAGAAAAGCAGTATCTGATTTGATCGTTGTGTGTAAACCTTCGAATAATCCATTACCAATCAAACCATTATCTATACTGTCAGGATTATGGTAAAAAACGCTTTTTGTAACCGGAATCCCATATTTTGCAAACCCGCCAACGGCATCGTTGATATTCACGATATCTTCATGACCAAAATTCACTGCACGTTGTGTGCGGATATCTGTCCAATCAGCATGTTCAGTCCATATAATCGCAGCTTCAAATCCGGATGGAACGGGCATCAGGCGAGGCAAATATTTCAATCTGCTTCCAATAGAAATATTGAATCCTGAATACAATGTATCTTCATTATTATATTCATTCTCCGATATATCCTTAAAAACATCAGACTTTCGTTTCAGCAATGGGAAATACAATTGCGGATGATCAGCTGCATAATCCATATTAAGCAATACTAATTTTTCTCTGACTGAAACCTGTCCTGAAGAAATTTCATTCAAATGATAAATGGTCGCCTGTCTTTCTTCCTTTCCAAAGGTAACACCTTGTTTGTCAATATAATATTCGTCCTGAAAAACACTTTCATCAATCAAAGCGTTTTTCCGGTAAACTTTACTCACCGAATCTGTAAACCAGATTGCCAGACTATGACGATTGAGTTTTATACTTTTTGTAAATAGGGTCACAAGCTGACATTGTAATTCTGATTGTGTGTTTACAGCCGTCAGCCTCAGTTCATTTCTGGAAATACTATTTTCTGAAACCAAAGTGATTCGCGTTCTATCATCCAGTTGTTCTGTACTTTTTACAGACCAAACAGTTGAATAAAGATCTTTTACCCTGTTTCGTTTTTTTTCACCAGAAATCACAGCCAGAGGAAAAGTGATCGGTTTTCCATTCGAATCGGCAATTACAACTGAACCTGATTTTTTGAAGTATAGAAGTTGATAGAATTTATTTTTGAAAAGAATCTCAGCAATACCGGATGAACTTGTTTTTGATATCTCCGGAATATAAACCGGCATTGAAACAGATTCAATACGGAGTGAAAGTGCATCGGTATCAATCAGTTCCATCCCGGGATTCCACAGATACATCTTTAATTTACTGCCGTCCACTATGTTTGATGGAATAATGAAACCTGTTGAAGCTTTTGACCACCGATTGGTTTTTCTGATGGCATCTTTCAGACTGAAACCATGCCAATAAACTATCGAATCAGCCCGTTGAATGGTAATCACAAACAATGCAGTTTTTGGAAGTTGCTGAAACCGGAAAGCTGCATCAAAGCGAATCCGAAGGTTTTTTCCAAATAATGAATCCGAAAAAGGAACTTCCAGACCACAACCATACTCCATCTCAGCAAATGTCCGGTGAATATGATTTCCTTCAAAGGCGTCAGAATCATAAAGACCATTACCATTCAGCCATTGCAAACTTTGGCCGGATGTTTCAAAATCATTGACAAAAACCTGAGCCCTGCCTGACAATGCACAAACAAATGAAATTGCAACAAAAATTAAGAAGCCTCTTATAAAAGCCTTATTCATATTCTTTTACTTCAACTTCGCCTTTCAAAACCCGTATCGCATTCACAGCATGCGCTTCGAGGTCGTTCACTGAAGGATAGAGTGCAATTGGCGCGAGTTTTCCAACCCGTTTTTTCACATTATCAAGAAAAAGTTCACTGTTAAAAATATTTCCTGTCAGAATGATGGCATCCACATTTCCTTCAAGTGTGGCAAAATGGGAAGCAATTTCTTTACTCACCTGATAGGCACATGCTTCTGAAATAAACAAAGCCTTCTCGTTACCTTCGGCTATCATTTTGTCAATCTGTGAAATACTGTCTGTGCCTAAATATGCAGCATAACCACTTTGGGAATTCACCATTTTCAAAACCTCCGCCTCGGTCGCTTTGCCACTGAAACAGTAATTAATCAATTGTCCGACAGGCAATGTGCCCGAGCGGGTAACACTGAATGGTCCGCCGCCATCAAAAGCCTGATTCACATCGATAACCAATCCCCTGGAGTGCGCGCCGACTGAGATGCCTCCAAGACCAATATGGCAAACAATCAGGTTGAGATCCTCATAATTTCTGTTGATACTTTTGGCATATTTACGCGCAAAATGTTTGTGGCTCAATGCGTGAAAAATCGATTTGCGTACAAAAAGCGGGTGACCTGTAATGCGCGCAAGATCTGACAATTCATCCACAACAACTGGATCGGCCATATAGGCTTGTTTGCCGATCGATCTGGCAATGTCGTATGCGATCAAACCACCAAGATTTGTTTCATGCACGCCCATGATACCCACTTTAAGATCGGCAACCATTTTCTCATTAATTCTGTAAACTCCTGATTTTAAAGGCTTAACCAATCCACTGCGCGCCATTATAATCTCAACCAGTTCAATATTGAAATCGTTGCGTTTCAATTCGGTCAGAATTGTATCTCGCCGATAAGGCATCTGTTCGGGAATTGATTTGAACTGTGCAAGCTCGTCAGCAGGGTGTTTGATGGCTTTTAAAAAAAGCGGTTCCGTATTTCGGTAAATGGCCACCCGTGTGCTGCGTGGCTCAGGGTAAATGATCAATATTTTCTTTTGAAGCATGGCTTTACTTATTAGCTTCACAAAGATAAAAAGTAATACGTACGATTCATTTTATCATTCAATTGTAAAAAAAATAAATCAGAATTACTTTTACAAATGTGATCGGTCATACCATAGGAGTAAAGTTCATTTCGAACGAAATTATGGTATAGTTTTTGAAATTACTGGTTGAAAACATTAAAAATAAATCAGATGAAAACAAAGCTATTTTTATTAATGATTCTGTTTGTAATCAGTTTACCATTATCATTTTCACAGGAAAAATCTAAAAAAACCCTGCGCAAAGAGCAAAAAATTGAACATCAGAAACAAATTGCTGCAATGGTGAATTCGAAAGAATTTACATTTGTTGCAAACCGTGCATTACCACAAGGTTATCAATCGGTTGACATGACTACCAATCCAAATTCGTTAAAATTTCAGCCAGAAATGATCGAGAGTTATATGCCTTTTTTTGGAAGGGCATACAATGTGAAATACGGCAACGATACAGGATTGAAATTTAAAGGAAAACCTGATGAATTTTCTGTGAAAACAATCAAAAAAGGATATGAAGTGAAAGCGAAAGTGGCAGGACTAAACGATTTTTATGATCTGTTTTTGACAATCGGACCCGATGGGAATGCTTCACTTACTATTACCAGTAACAACCGCAGCACGATTACCTATTACGGTAATATAGAAGCAGAGAAGAACACAAAGTGAAATCCAAAGGATTATGAATGAAATCTTAACAGAAATGAATAAAATATTTCAGCAAACAACAATATTTTGTTTGTGGTTTCAGGTTTCTCTTTAACTTTGATCCAATATCTCCGAGTTGTTCAGGCTAAAAATCAATTGTTTCATGCCTTCTCAACCGATGGGTTGCTTTGGAAACGAATCAGCCTCCCGTATTAAAACTGAATTGGAAAGGAGAAACGATGCAATACGAATTACTTTTTATAGCTGGCATCATCCTGATTGCCTTCTTTTATGCCTCAGTTGGCCATGGAGGTGCCAGTGGTTATCTGGCTTTGATGGCGTTATTTGGATTGGCTCCTGATTCCATCCGATTTAATGCCTTGATCATGAATATGTTCGTTTCAGGTATAGCATTTATTTCTTATTACAGGGCCGGGTATTTCAAGTATCGTCTGGTTCTTCCTTTTTTGGTTGGTTCTATACCTTTTGCATACATTGGCGCACAAATCATCATCAATCCAACTGTCTACAAGATCCTTCTTGGCATTTTTTTATTGATTGCAGTTATCAGAATTTTATTTGTAAAAACCGGACAAGGCATTCCGATACATAAACCTCCGATTTACTTGGCCCTGGGAATTGGAAGTGTTTTAGGCTTGATTTCTGGAATTATCGGGATAGGTGGTGGAATATTACTTTCCCCGATACTGATACTTGCCAGATACGCGAACACCAAAGAAGCATCCGCTGCTTCAGCCTTTTTTATTCTTTTGAATTCGGCAAGCGGACTGGCGGGCTTGCCAAGTCAATCGGTTGACATACAGCCTCATCTTGTTTATTGGATTGCAGCAGTGATGTGTGCCGGTTTTATTGGCGCCAGCATTGGTAGCAGGTCATTTTCAGAATACAAGCTCAAACTTGTACTATCTTTTGTTTTGTTGGCTGCCAGTCTGAAATTATTTTTTTATTGAGAGTACATTTTCAATTGTATCGATACTTTCAATCAGGAAACGTGTTTGAAATGCTAAACAACTGATAATAAACATCTTCAAAAACCCAATAATCACTGTTTTTTTTGCCATCGCTCATCGTTGATTTGACGGTATTCTGTTTTAATCCTAAATCAATCATAAAGGTGCTACTAATTGATAAACTGCAACTTATATTAGTAAGTGTATAGCATTTTCCAAGCTGTCCGAAACCAAATGCCACTAATTGGTAGTTTGTTTTGTATTTAAGGCACCCTTTGTCTGCTTTGAATTGCTGACAGATTTGCGAAGCATATAGGATGGTATTAAATCTAATACGTGACGGAGTATCGATTTTATGTTGTTTTTTAATTGTCTGTGCATTTTCATCTGTGAGGTGAGTTTTAGTCAGTTTCAAAATTATGAGTTACTCAGGTATTTTCATTTTTTAAAGTTTCGGATAGTAGTGAATCTTCATATAGAATTAACCATGATGATCATCGAGAAAAGAAAGTTGGAATTAAAACAGAGGAAAAAATAAAAATTTACAAAAAATATTTTATTATGAACGTACGTTCATTATCTTTGTCAAAAAATATTTATTTATGAAGACTAAAGATAAAGGATTCAACACCAAACTCATTCATGCCGGTGCCTTTGAAGATGAATTTGGCAGTGCGACAGTGCCTATTTACCAGACTTCCACTTTCAAATTTAAAAGTGCCCAACATGGAGCGGACTGTTTTTCGGGCAAAAGTGATGGATATATCTATACCAGAATTGGCAATCCAACTATCCGGGCATTTGAGCAAAATATTGCAGAACTTGAAAACGGGTTTGATGGAATCGCAACGAGTTCAGGAATGGGAGCCATAAGCAGTGTCTATATGGCTCTGCTGTCAGCGGGTAGTCATATTATCAGTTCAGATGCTGTATATGGTCCGGCAAGAGGTGTTCTGGAACAGGATTTTTCACGTTTTAACGTTGATGCCAGTTTTGTTAACACTTCTAAAACCGAAAATATACAAGCAGCTCTGAAACCAAATACCCGCGTACTTTATATCGAAACGCCTGCCAATCCTACAATGGAAATAACTGATATTGCTGCATGTGCAAAAATTGCAAAAGAAAATAATCTGATTCTGGTTGTGGATAACACCTTTTGTTCTCCATACCTCCAAAAACCACTTGATCTGGGCGCCGATGTCGTTCTACATTCAATCACAAAATTCATCAATGGTCATGCCGATATTGTTGGAGGTGTTATTGTTACAAAAGATCCGGTATTATATAAAAAAATTCGTCATTCCATGGTTTATATTGGATGTAATATGGATCCAACGCAGGCTTTCATGGTTTTACGTGGGGTAAGAACACTTGCATTACGTATTGAACGGGCACAGGAAAATGCTTTGAAAATTGCAAACTTTTTACAATCACACCCAAAAGTTGAATGGATAAAATATCCCGGATTAACAACGCATCCGCAATATGAACTGGCAAAAACCCAGATGAAAGGATTTGGCTCGATGATGAGTTTTGGGTTGAAAGGTGGCTATGATGCAGGAAAAAAACTAATGGATAATGTTCATCTTGCCCTGCTGGCGGTTTCGTTGGGTGGAGTGGAAACACTTATTCAACATCCGGCATCCATGACTCATGCAGGGATAAGTAAAGAAAATAAGCTTGCCGCCGGGATTACAGATGATCTTATCCGGTTTTCAGTAGGAATTGAAGATGTGGAAGATATCATTGAGGATTTGAAACAGGGTTTGTTGATTATCTAAGTAAATTAAAATTGCTCATCAAAACATCATATCGAAAATTACTTAACTTTCTAATAATCTATTATATACAATATTTATTATGATTCTATGCCAAAATTAAATCATACCGGACCAATGAGCGATGGCGCAAAAACCGGCAGAAAACTTGGTTTATGTCATAAAACCGCAGAAGAACTCACTATAACAGGGGAGCTTGGAAAAGGGCTGGAAAAACGACAGCATTCCGGTGGAGGCACTGGTAAAGGAAAACGTTTAAGATATCAGGAACAATAAAATGAAATACAATGAAAATAGCAGTCCCAGTCACACATAACAATCAAATTGATGATCATTTCGGTCATTGTGAATTTTATAGTGTTTTTAGTATTACTGAAGGCAAAATAACTGACAAACAAACTATTCCATCTATACTGGGTTGCGGATGTAAATCAAATATAGCCAGTGTTTTGGCGGCTGATGGTGTTACAATCATGCTTGCAGGAGGTATCGGAGGAGGAGCGATTAATGTACTGAATAATGCAGGCATTGAGGTCGTTAGAGGTTGCTCAGGCGATGCTACAAAAGTCGTGGAGCTTTTTGTTTCAGGATCGATATCAGATAGCGGTGAAAGTTGCAAATCTCATACGACGCACAATTCTGACACAAACAGTCATGTTTGCAATCATTAAGTATCTTTTCCGGCAAAAGGTATTGTAAAACAGCCGTTTATTTAAGAAATGAGCATTGATTCAGATTGAATCCAGAAAATTTTACAGTGCTTTGGAAAAGTGTTTTAATTGAATTTTGAACAATCGATGTATTGCTGTGTTTCTCTAAAAAGAGTTTTATGAGCGATTTTGATTCGAAAGCTTCTGATTGGGATAAAAATCCTAACAACATTTCACGGACAAAGGCTGTAGCAGCCTCAATTCGACGACAGATACCATTGAATGAAGGGATGACAGCAATGGAATATGGTGCCGGAACAGCTTTACTCAGTTTCGCACTAAAAGAAAATCTGGGTGAGATCACACTTATAGATAATTCAACTGAAATGACCCGGATCAGTACCGAAAAAATAAGTCATAGCGGAATAACGGATATGAAAGCGCTTTTTCTTGATCTGGAAAACCAAAACCATCATGAAAAATATGACATTATTTATTCACAAATGGTGATGCATCATGTTGATAATGTGTATGCTATGCTTGATAAATTTTATCAGTTGATTAAACCTTCGGGGTACTTAGCCGTTGCTGATCTTCATCCAGAGGATGGTTCTTTTCATGGTGAAGGATTCAAAGGTCATCTCGGTTTTGATTTGAAAGAATTTATTTTGAAACTCAAAATGATAGGGTTCACTGATATAAAACACGAAATCTGTTATTTGATAAATAAACAGATTTCCGATGGAACAACAAAAGAGTATCCTGTATTCTTAGTTTCTGCTTTCAAAGAAAGATAATATTCCTTTGAGTTTTCATCAATTTTTAATCCTTGATTAACCTTTTCAATCGCCACAACATCGACTCATTTATCAAAACTGATTACACTGTTTGTAACAAAAGACCTTTTAAGTTCAAATAGAGTATTAGATTTAAAATTATAACTTTTCTTGGATTTTGAGAATTTAAAGCCAACAAATACTACTTTTGACTTGTCAATTTCATACTTATTCATATTGATAGCAAAAGATTCGCTTCAGGATATTGATTTATATTAGGTGCTATGAATCATATTTTATTGGTAATTTATTGAATTATTATGAACTTACGTTCATTATTATTACACTAATACACTATTAAACATTAATTGGATTTAGGATGCCACGCCCGCAAAAAAGCAGAAAAGTTTGTTCTCCTCCCATCATGAAAGGACTTAAGCCGTTTGGTATGCCAAATTGTGTTAGTGAAAGCGTTTGTTTGACCTTTGAAGGTTACGAGAGTCTTAAGTTATTGAACTATGATAATTTATCTCAGGAAGAGGCTGCCGAATTAATGAATGTTTCACGACCAACACTTACACGAATTTACAACAAAGCGCTGAAAACAATTACACAGGCCTTTGTAGAAGGGAAAGCAATTGAAATAAGTGGTGGCAATTATGTAATGGATCATGATTGGTACAGGTGCAATAAATGCTACAAACTTATCGAAGGGCTCGAAAAACATGTTAAATGTATCAACTGTAAAAAATTCGGGATCGAAGAACTTGTTAATCTCAACGCGAGAAAAGATACAAATATTCAACAAGTTAAAGAATAGGACAAGACTTCCGAAACTGATGTCCGATCAATAGAATAGCATCTTCGGTTATCTTATTTCAAGTGATAATAATAACCGTATTGTCATTTAATTAAGTTGCTTTCACTGAAAAATCAAAAATATATCAGCTACATTTTACAAATTGAAACCATACATTGGATTAATTTTATAAAGTTTGTGTATATTAATCAACAAAATAATTTTGTTTTTACGGATCAAAATATCTTTTTTTACAAGGAATTATTAACATTCCATTATTTGTATTCAATCTAATCAATGTATAATATTTTTAAACACAAATAGTTAGTGTATAATTTAGAATTCTTCTAAATTATAAAATGGTAAACTGTTATAGATCAATCAACTAAAATAAAAAAAATTGTAGTTTTGATTTCACACATAGCATCGATATGTTCATTTTTAATTGAAATCAATAATACTGTGGATATGACAACCACACGCAGACAATTTATAAAATTAGGAGCATTAAGTGCCGGAAGCGTAACTTTGGCAGGTTCTTCTTTTAATTGGACAACAGCCTCATCCCTATTTGAAAATCAAAAATCCGTTGCTTCGGATCGTACACCTACCTATTGTGAGGTGTGTTTCTGGCAATGTGCCGGTTGGGTTTATAAAGACGAGAATGGTGAAATTCAGAAAATAATTGGCAATGATGATGACCCACATTGTAACGGACGATTTTGTCCACGTGGAACAGGTGGTGTTGGTCAATATTCTGATACTGATCGTCTGAAAACTCCCATGATTAGGACAAGAACAGATGGTGTTGACAGTTTCCGTGAAGTAGGCTGGGATGAAGCGCTTGATTATATTGCTGACCGGATGAAAGAAATTTCTTCTAAATATGGTCCTGAATGTGTCGCACTTTTTACCCATGGTTCAGGAGGATCGCATTTCGGCCAAATGTTGAAAGCATTTGGTTCACAGTCAGTTACCGCACCATCATTTGCCCAGTGTCGTGGTCCGCGCGAAGTTGGATTCCTCACCACTTTCGGTGACATCATTTACTCGCCTGAAAGAACTGATATCCGTGACACAAGATGCCTGGTTCTCATTGGATCGCATATCGGCGAAAACATGCACAATGGACAAATTCAGGAAATGTCGGATGCCATTGACAAAGGTGCAACCATTATTACGGTTGATCCTCGTTTCTCAACAGCAGCAAGTAAATCCAAATACTGGCTTCCCATAAAACCTTCAACCGATATGGCTCTTTTGTTGAGCTGGATGAATGTTTTAATTGAAAATGGTTGGTACGATAAAGACTACATAGCAAGATATGCACATGGTTTTGAGGAACTTAAAGAACATGTAAAGAAATATACACCAGAATGGGCTTATGGCATAACAACCATTGATCCCAATATTATACGTCGCACTGCAAAAGAGATGTTTGATGCATCACCAGCAGTAATTATTCATCCCGGAAGGCATGTAACCTGGTATGGTGATGACACCCAACGCTTAAGGGCAGTTGCAATTTTGAATGCTTTGCTAGGTTCGTGGGGCAGACGCGGCGGATTCTATAATCCTGAAAAAGCAAAAGTCCCGGAATTTCCTGTGCCTGCATTTCCAATACCAAAACATCTGCCGACGGAAGCGTATAAAGGAAAATATAAACTTGCCAATGAAGTAGTAAGCAATGGAATCTGTGATGCAACTATACCCACTCCTGACAAAAACTGTAGTTACAAAATCTGGATTGTAAACGGGACCAACCTTTTGGCAGCCTTGCCAGATCAGGAACAAACAAAAAGAGCCATTGAAGCTCTTGAACTATTGGTTGTTGTTGACACAATGCCTGCTGAGATTACCGGATTTGCCGATGTCATTTTACCTGAATGCTCCTATCTGGAACGGTATGATATGTTACGTAAATCACCTCATCGTGAACCCAATATTGCGATTAGGGTTCCGGCAGTATCGCCCAAATACAACTCTATGCCGGCCGATTGGATGGCAAAAAAACTGGCCGAAAAACTTGGACTTGGTGCATGGTTTCCATGGAAAGACATGGAAGAACATCTTGATTGGCAGCTCAAAGAAATTGGCTCTTCACTTGAAGAAATGAAGCGGATTGGTGTTAAGAAATTCCCAAGAATGCATGACAACCTGTATTTCGCCCCAGGTGAAGATGTTACCTTTAACACAAACACCGGAAAAATAGAATTATACTCTACGGATATGGAGGCAGAAGGTTTTGATCCCATGCCAGTTTATACCGCTCACGAAGAACCACCTGAAGGATTTTACCGGCTCATTTACGGACGCGCACCGATGCATACATTCAGCCGGACAGCCAATAATCCAAATCTGACCGACCTGATGGACGAAAACACTTTGTGGGTAAATCCGAAAGTAGCTAAAATCTGGGGACTGAAAGCAGGACAATATGTCAAACTAAAGAATCAGGACGAAAAAACATCCAGTTTCAGCATCAAAGTAAGAATAACAGAACGCATCCGCTGGGACAGCGTATATATGGTCCACGGTTTTGGACACAATAACAAGAAACTTTCACGTGCATACGGTCGTGGAATTAATGATACTGAACTAATTACACGTGTGAAAGTCGATCCGGTGATGGGAGGAACGGGAATGCGGGGCAATTTTGTAACCTTTGTTTTCGAAAACGAAAAAGCAGGAAAGGAGGCTGAATCATGAGATACGCCATGGCTGTTGACACAAAAAAATGTGTGGGATGTAGCGATTGTGTGGTTGCCTGCCAGACAGAAAACAAAGTTCCAATTGGTTACTGTCGCGACTGGGTTGTAGAAGTAACTGATGGTACTTATCCTCAACTCGAAATAGAAATCCGTTCAGAAAGGTGCAATCATTGCGATAATTCACCCTGTGTTCGTTGCTGTCCTACAGGTGCCAGTCACTATGCCGAAGGTGGAATTGTGCTTGTAACACCTGAAAAGTGTATTGGTTGTGGTGCCTGCATTGCATCATGTCCGTATGACGCAAGATACCCGCATCCTGATGGGTACGTTGATAAATGTACATTCTGTTTGGAAAACAGGGTAAAAAAAGGACTCGATCCGGCATGTGTTAGTGTTTGCCCAACAAAATGTATGTATTTTGGTGATCTTGACGATCCAAACAGCCCTGTTTCAATCGTGCTTAAAAAGCGCAAATGGAAAACACTCATCCCTGAAGCAGGTACTATGCCTCAATTGTATTTCCTTATTTAGGATTAACGACAGGTACCTAAAATTAAAAAACGTGATTAAGTAATAATGAAACACGCAAAATGAAAGAAGAACTCATCGTCAGTGGCAGGATGAATCACCTGATTGACCCATATCTGCAAATTTGGCATTGGCACATACCACTGTATTTGTTTTTAGGAGGTTTGGCTGCCGGAATACTATTTTTTGCAGCACTCAATACAATACTTGGCCGTGAAGAAAAATATCCGGTATCCGTGAAAATTACGCCATTTATTACACCAATCCTGTTGATTGCCGGCTTGCTTGCTTTATTTCTTGATTTGAACCACAAGCTCTATTTCTGGCGTCTTTATACCGTTATCCGACTCCAGTCACCCATGTCGTGGGGCGCATGGACGCTGATGATTGTTACACCTCTGGCCTTTATATGGTGCGCATTAAACATCAAAGAAATTTATCCTAAGTGGAACTGGAAATATAAATTTCTGATTGATCTGGAATCTTTTTTCAGAAAGAATAAAACAGTAATTGCATGGTTATTAGTAATTTATTCTCTTATTCTGGGTGTTTATACAGGTATATTATTCTCAGCATTTAATGCCCGACCCTTGTGGAACACATCTATTCTGGGACCATTGTTCCTGACATCCGGACTTTCAACGGCGGCTGCAGTAATTGTACTAATGAGTAAAAAACATCTCGAACGCCACTATTTTGCCCGCATTGACCTGATGCTGATCGGGATTGAGTTATTCCTGATTATACATATGTTCATGGGTTTTCTGGCAAGTACGCAGGTTCATATTGAGGCAGCCAACCTATTTCTGGGGGGGCCATATACAACTCCTTTCTGGTTGTTTGTTGTTGCGCTGGGCCTTGTGATACCAGCCATACTTGAAATATTAGAATTGCGTGGTTTCAAAATGCCGGTCTGGATTGCACCAGTCCTGGTTCTTTTTGGCGGTTTGATGTTTCGTTTTATCATTGCCAATGCAGGTCAGGCCAGCAGATGGCTGTATTAATAAGTATTTTGATCAGTAATAATGATTTGATAATTTTAAACTTAACACGATGAATACTGTAAAAGATCCAAAGTATATGAATCCGTATCTGGCAGGTGTGTTGCTGGGTTTGGTAGTATTGGCCGCAAATTTTGTTTCAGGGCGGGGATTGGGCGCAAGTGGCGCGATCAAAAGTGCAATTGTCGCAGGTGTGGAAACCATAGCTCCGAAACATGCAGAGGCGTCTTCTTTTTATAATAATTTCAGTAAAGCCCATGATGGAAAACCGATGCATTCATGGTTGGTATATCAGATGCTGGGTGTAATTGTTGGAGGATTCCTATCCGGAGTTTTTTCGCATCGTCTCACCTGGAAAGTGGAACACAACCCAAAGATTCAATCACGCACAAGGTTAATCTTTGCTCTTGGGGGAGGTATTTTATTTGGATTGGGTTCACAACTCGGGCGGGGCTGCACTAGCGGATCGGCCCTGAGCGGTATGGCTGTGCTTTCACTTGGAGGATTCATTTCCATGGCAGCTATTTTCGGAACAGCCTTTATGCTGGCATATTTCTTTCGTAAACTTTGGATTTAATTGATTATTAACCTATTAAAGATATTATATCATGGGACCGTTGGTTGTTAACGAAATTATATCAGAAAACAGTAACCTATTGCTGGCTTTCTTTATCGGGATTGGTTTTGGCTTTGTGCTTGAACAGGGAGGTTTTTCATCAAGCCGTAAACTGGCTGGTGTTTTTTATGGATATGACACGGTTGTACTAAAAGTTTTCTTCACAGGCGCCATTACTGCTATGCTTGGATTACTGTTTTTCAGCCTGTTTGGCTGGGTTGACCTAAGTCTGGTTTATGTAAACGAAACCTATCTCTGGTCGTCCATTGTTGGCGGTATAATTATGGGTGCTGGTTTTATAATGGGTGGTTATTGTCCAGGAACAAGTTTCTGTGGTGCCGCCATTGGTAAAATTGACGCTTATATTTTCATCATTGGTTTGTTTATAGGGGTATTTATTTTTGGTGAAGGTTTCGATTTGCTTGAACCCCTATTCATGGCGGAATTTATGGGCAGTCCGCGTATTTCTGAATTTTTTGGTCTTGCCGAAGGTGTAACAGTGCTTATTGTAATCGTTGCTGCTGTTGCTATGTTCTGGATAGGAGAATGGGCCGAAAAGAAATTCCCGAGAGAGAAATATTAGTAAAAGAAAATATCAGCAGATTAATAATTCCTATATCATGAAAAATATAAAATTTACAAGCAGGGTCATACTTTCCATCGTTTTGGTTTCACTTGGGCTTCTTATTGCAGCCGTTCCGCGAAATACCACAACGCCTTTTAAACTTTCAGCTGAACAAATTCTTGACGAATTAAAAAGTGGAACACAGTATCTTGAACCCGATGCCATTGCTCAGATGATCGTTGAAAAAGATCCTTCACTTCAATTGATAGATGTGCGATCACAAAGTGAATTTGAGAAATTCAGTTTGCCGGGAGCGATCAATATCCCCTTGGATAATTTACTCTCTCCGGATTTTCAGGATATTCTTAACCAGGATGCAATGACCAATGTGTTATATGCAAACGGCAGCACCCGTGCAAATGAAGCATGGATGCTTATCAGACAGTTGGGTTATCATAATAATTATGTACTTGCCGGAGGGCTTAATCTTTGGTTTGAAACCATTATGAATCCACAGGCTCCATCCACAACAAGTTCAAACGATGAGATTGCAAAATACGATTTTAGAAAAGGCACAAGTCAGGCATTAGGAGGTGGTGGAACGTTAACGACTTCAGAAAACAAAGAATCGTCAACCTCTGCTGTTCCAAAACCAAAACCACAAGGTAAAAAGAAGACTGTGAAAGGTGGTTGTAGTTAATAACATAAAAAAAACCCGGTTGAAATTCAACCGGGTTTTTTAACTAAAAACAAAAAACTATTATTTATCCACCTTGTTTCCAAGCGCAACCCATTCATTGAGTCCGCCATCGTAAACTTTTACATTAGGATAACCCATAATCTTTACCAATGCTATATAAGCTTTGGCTGTGCGGACACCTGTTGAACAATATAAATACACTGTTTTGTCTTTTGTAACACCACCAGCTGTGAAAATTTTCTCTAATTCAGCTTTTGGTTTCATTAGTCCTTTGGTATCAATTAAAGTTGTGTGATCAATATTCACAGCCCCACCGATATGACCTGGACTTTTTCCATCAAGACCTTTGAATTCATTTACTTCGCGAACATCCACAACTACAAAAGATGATTTCCCGGCAGCTGCTTTTACATCATCCACTGAGGCAATCATTGCAGTATTTGGCTTTCCGTTAAACGTAGTTTTGGTAATATTGGTCGGGTTCTTGGTTACTGGTTTTCTTCCGGCTTTCCATGCTTCCAGACCGCCATCAAGCACCTGAACATTTGCTGCGCCCATATATTTCAAAATCCAATATACACGGCTAGCATATTTCATTGCACCCTCATCGTAAACGACAATTCTCTTTCCTTCTGACACACCATTAGCGCCAAAAATACTGGCTATTTCACTATCAGGGATCAATAACCCTTCAATTTTACCAGCTTTAAAGAAAGCTTTGTATGAAATATTCACTGCATTGGTGATATGTACTTTTGCATATTCTGTTTCGAGTTCAGCAGAAACAATTATGTATTCAGGATTTTTCATCTCTTTTGTAAGATCAGCCACAGAGATAAGATCCTGGGCCATAGAAAGACTGCTGAATACAAATAATATAATTGAGAATAAAACTATTTTTTTCATTGAGATTTAATTAAAATTTAACCTGAAGTTGAAAAACCAATTCGTCGTTCTGAAGTTCAGTTGGTTGTTCGCTGCGATATACATAGTTAATCTGCAAACGGGTCCAATCGTTGAAATAATAGTTAGCACCGAATGTCATATTATTTTCAACATAATCTTCAGCATTGCCCGAATCAAAATTGTCGAATCTGAAAACCGGTTCAACATTCCATTTTGTCAAATAAGCCAGTGTTGCATAATAACCACTTCTTTTTGTTCCAAGTTCGATCAGATTACCACTGCATCCACCACCTAAATCACGGTTGTAATTACCTTCATCATTGATATACTCACCAACAAAAGTAAATCCTTTGTGTTTTAACTGGGCTTCGAAACCATAGGTTAAACGATCATCGGTTGTATTGTTCAAAGAAGGATATCCTTTACGGAAGCTACCCCCGACATTAAGAAAATTAAAAGGTTTGAACACCACACGACCAACGATATCTTTTTTGGTGTTGTTGTCGAATGATCCCAATCCACGACCATTCATAATACCGAATTGATAGGTGAGTAAGGTAGTTTCGTCGCCACCCATAAATACCATTCCCATATCACGAAAAGGCGCCACTGTTTGCAGAGAAACCGTTGAACGATAAACAGTTAGTAAGCCATTGCAAGGTGTATTTATTTCAAGACCGAAAGGTGTTTTGAAAGAACCAACTGAAACTCGTGCCCATTTATACCTGTCATAAGTAATGAAAGCGTCGAGTAAATATGGATTGTCAGAGATAAACGGACTTAATTCAAGTACGACATAATAGGAGAAATCGTATGGGATTTTGCCCATTACGCCAATTCTTGCACGTTCGAAAGTAAAACTGTTTACAGCAGGATCTTCGAAATGCATTTCATATTGCGATTGCAGAAAACCAAAAACCTTAAGGCCCTGGTCAGTTGCCGGACCACCACAGCCCTGTGCAGACACTTTTGTGCCTGCCAGTGCTATCATGATAATGAATGAGATTAATATCTTTTTCATGTTTTTTTTAAGAATTATTTACCAACAACGTAAGGCAAACTTTTTGATACGGATGCTGACCATTTGTTGCTTGTCCATGCTGCAGATGAATTGTTCAGTTTGTTCATTCCAAACATCAGACTCACTGCATCATAACCTAAAACTCTGAGATAAGCGGTGATGGCAGCTGAAGTTTGTCCGGTATAGCAATAATTAATGATTCGTTTTGAAGGATCTAAAAAGTTGATCTGACTTTCGCTTATGAGCAACGGATTGATTCTGTATGCACCATCGAAATGACCAAAGGCAGTGTAATCAGCCTCTGAGAAATAGTTATTGATGAAATAATTTGAAGGACTTGTTAATACGTCTGTTGCTGTTGTTGTCAAAAAACCAGCTGTTAATACACCTGCAATACGGGCTTTCAAAATTTCAGCCGGATCGGTGCTTGTGCTTGAAAAGACAGGGCTGCTATATGTTAAATTATTAGGTGCTGCATCTGTATTCCAGTTTGCATGACCATTGGCGACACTTCCAATATTTGCAGTCCAAACATCAAACTGAGTATTCCAGCCACTCATACCCCATTTCAGTGCTTTTGCAGTTGGGTAACCTGAAAGACGCAACAAGGTTACTGCATGGGTTGCAGTTTGACCGGTTTTACAAACGACAAGAATTCCTTTGTCTGCAAGTGCAGCTTCAGTAAGAATATTTGGCAGGTCAACACGGTGAGCACCTTCGATATGTCCTAAAGCATAATCATCAGCTGAACGGATATCAATGATATAGAATGCGCTTACATTTCCATCTTCAGGAGCTGGAAACACAAATCCATCCAGGATTTTATTCATGTCGAGATCCTGTGCAACTAAATAATCAGTCAATGCTTTCTGAGCATCAAATGTTTCTTCATTGTCTTTTTTGCAGCTTGTGAAAACCAAAGCCGGAATTAAAAATAACGCGATCAAATAAAAAGATAGTTTTTTCATTTTGTAATGGTTTAAAGATTAATTATGAATTGATTAATAAAGATTTACAATTGATTAACAACCTCCTGATGATGCAGGAGCAGTTTTTCCACCTAGTTTATCCATGTCTTTTTCATAGATATCGGGGAATGCGACTTCCCAGTTTTTCCATCCACCTTCGAGTGCATAAACATTAGAATATCCCAGTTTTGATAAGGTTTCGGCGGCGAGTATTCCACGCTGGCCTTTTTTGCAGTAAACGATAATCTTTTCAGTTTTTTCAGGCATATACAAACCAACATGCTCCCAGAATGTTGAGTCTGAAATACTGAATTCGAGGCTTCCGCGTGGTATAACAACAGATCCGGGAATGAATCCGTAATAATGTTCCACTTCCTGGCGAACATCCATTAGGGTGTAAATTTCATCTCCGGTGCCTTGCATTAGGGTATTAAGTTCCTGTGGAGTAATCAATCTTACTGTTTTCATGGCGCTCATAACCATTTCATCCACAGTGTTGTAATCTTGTTTGCATGCGCATGATGTCACCATAAGCGCTGCAACACATAAGAAAATAAGGTTTCGTAAATTTTTCATTTTATTCGGGTTGAATTGAGGGTTCTGTTAATGATGGATCTGTTTCTTTCTCGTAGCCTGAAATCATGGCTTTCACATTGGACGAAACACTATTGCCTGTTGTTGTCATATACACATGCACAATGACGAAGGCAACAACCATAAAAGCACCTAAGGTATGTGTCGCGGCTGCAAATGTTAGTCCACTGGCATCCAATGGATTTTGTGGATAATGGTAATACATATATACAATTCCGGTAAAAATCTGAACCGGGAAAATGAGAATCAGCAATCCGGCATACACAAGACGTTGGAGTGGATTCAGCTTATTGAACATTGTTTTATGCGTTGGATGAGGCATTCCTTTGAAGATACCGGAGGTGTAATAGAGTACCTGTTCTCTCAGTTTATTCTTTGTTGGGATGAAATTGACATATTGTTTGGTTACAATCATCCAAAAGATGGAAACTACAGCCAGACCCATGAATGACCATGCTGCTGCTGAATGCAAACGTACTGCCTGCTCGAAGCCGAACATAGGAAAATTTCCATGAATTTCGAAGCCAGTGAGGGTAAGCATCATCACAAGTAACATTTGTGTCCAGTGCCAGAAACGTTCAAACTTGCTGTATAATAATTGTTTACTGTATTTCATACTAAGTCGGTTTGTATAGTTAACTAAAAATTCTCATCACAGCATGTAAAATAACTCCGATCAGGGAGACGATGATGATGGCGAAGCCGCTGAAGTCAATCCATTTATTGTAATCGCGGCCAGGGAGATAAAAATCGTTCAATGAAGCCAGACGACCATTGTTTCTGACATGACATTCTTTGCAGCTCACTGTTTCCTCTTTCACTGAAACCATGTGATTCAGAGGCCAATAGGCTTCGGTTTCGATAAATTCATATTTACCGCTCCAATATCTTCCGTTATATTCCATGCCTTGTTTAATACCTTCTTCCCAGTCAAGATCTTCCCAAAATGCACCTTCACCTTTGTTATGGGCAAACAATTTGACTGACAATATTTTTTTGGTAATCGGGTCGTAAGCCTGTTTTCCTCTATGAATTTTAACAGGCCATATTTTTGCTGTTGAATCACTGTAACTTCCAAATAAGGTATTGATTTTTACCGGTATTTCTGTAATTGAATCATCGTTAAGCAAATGATCGGCCGTACCATTGAACCAAACATATTCTGGTTTTACATTGTTATCAAACACAAACCTGCCTTTTATCGATAAATAACTGTAGTTATGATCTGCGTCATATTCTTTGATAGCGTTTCCATTTTCATCTTTGCGACCAGCAACTGACCAATCCCAATAAAGTGTAGTGGCATTTACTTTGGCATAAACAGGTATATGGCAAGTCTGACAGGCAAGTTTGGCATTGTGATAATCGAGCAGATAATCATTATGCGGACTGCTTGTGTGACATTGTTCGCATTCGGCCCTGTTTTTATTTTCAGACGAAACCGAATATGCCCTGCCTTTGATATTATGTTTTTCAGTTATATGACAATCGATACAAACCATGTTTTTTCCATCTTCACCCATGTGCACATCCACTTTTTTTGTGGTATGAAAAAGAGCCTCTTCAAGATCGCCATGTTTTACATTGTTTCCACCACCGCCATAAAAATGACATACGCCACAATTATCGCGGTCGGGCGAACCAACACTTTGAGAAACCAGATTGTAATCCGGAACCGGAAATTCCTTTGTGGCTGTTTCTTCAGTTGCAGGCCAGCCAGCCATACCTTTTTGCTTAAGGTAAGTATCTGATTTATCATGACAAACCAGGCAGTCGATATTGGTAGCATCTGTAAAATCAAAAGATTTGTCTTCCCAGCCATATCCAATATGACAACGCATACAAGAGCCATTATTTCCTTCGGCTGCTGTACAAAAATTATTATGCAGGTTCTTTTTACCAATCTTTACAAGTCCGCGGCCAGGCAGTTCCACTTCACGTTCCCAGGTCCAGTGCGTACTTGACATCAATTCATCATCACGTTTATTGTGACAAGTTAAACAAGCTGCTGTCACTTGTTTTGGGTTCGTAAATGTCTGCTGCAGCGATTCAAACTGAGTATGGTCAACAGATGCAGTATGTTCTGATTTCGGTTGAAAAACAACTTTATCCGCTTCATTTTTGTTCAGCCCGAAATATACTGTTAAATAAATAACTAGGATGGGCAAAATAAGAACGACAAAAACCGACATTGCTTTATTAAGCAGATTTTTCATGTTCCTTTAGTGTTATTAGGTTCACAGCAAAATTAGGTCTCTGCTAAATATGGTTTTAAGGCTGGAACACCAAACAAATCAAGATTGATGATTAATCTAAACAGTAAAATCCTTGATCTAAATCAAAGATTTATTTGCTATCTTGCAGCACTTTCGATGTCTACAAAATTGAAAGAAAATTTTTATATGCCT
>CAJBPB010000320.1 GCA_903957365.1 uncultured Bacteroidota bacterium | reverse complement strand
TTTATTTATAATGTTCTATATCAATTACTTATTAAAAATATTTATTGAATTGAAAATTTAACTAATGTTAATTTAATTAAAATCTTTGATTCAGAAAAAATCTCACTTAAGATACTGGGAGTAATATTTTAATTTTGTCAAAAATTTAAAGCATGAGAATAGTAGTAATTATAGTTTTTGTGGTGTTGGTGGTTTATGTAATCAGGCAATTCATCGATCGTAAATCTGGAAGTAACGTAAAACCTGATGAAAAGCAGAAATCTAAAAAAGGCAATGGTTATGCCAAATGGATAGGCGGTGGACTTGGTTGGGCTTTTGGTGGTCCTATTGGTGGTATACTGGGCTTTGCTTTCGGAAAGATGTTTGAAGATATGAACAAAGGCTCATTTGAACAAAATGGCACGATGCAGGCAGATTTTAACGTGAGTTTATTGGTATTGACAGCAGCGGTCATGAAAGCAGATGGCACCGTTAAAAAATCAGAGCTTGATTACGTGAAAGCATTTTATCTGAGGAATTTTGGAGAACACGCAGAACGGTATATAGGAATGCTACGCGAAATCCTAAAGCAGGAAATTAATGTCCGTGAAGTCAGTCTGCAGGTTGGTCAATATATGGATTATCCATCCAAATTACAGATATTGCATTATCTTTTTGGTGTTTCAAAGGCAGACGATCATTTTCATCCGGAGGAGGTTGATGTAATAACCCAAATTGCCGGTTTCATTGGGATCAATGCATCTGATTTTGCTTCAATCAAAGCCATGTTTTTCAAAGAAACTGATAGTGCCTACAAGATTTTGGAAGTAGATATTAATGCAACAGATGACGAAGTGAAAAAGGCTTATCGGGAAATGGCAATAAAATTTCATCCTGACAAGGTAAGTCATGTTGGAGAAGAGGTGCGAAAAGCAGCGGAAGAGAAGTTTCAACAAGTAAACAGCGCTTATGATCAGATCAAAAAGCAGCGTGGTTTAAAGTAGGTAAAAGCTATTTAATATTCTTTTGGAATTATTTCACGCTTATTGACATCCTTGGGCGCTATTTAATGTAAGACATAATACTATGATTGTTTATAAATCCATTAGTAGAAACAATAGCAAGATTACCCTCAAAGAAAGTTTTGGAATTAATAAGAAAAAACCACTTGCAAAAATATGATTTACAAGTGGTTGAAAGTATCAGTTTGTGATCCCGATAGGATTCGAACCTATGACCCACAGCTTAGAAGGCTGTTGCTCTATCCAACTGAGCTACGAGACCAATATTATATGTAATAGTCTGCAAAGATAATCATTCCGCTTAAAAACACTAATATAAAGTACATAAAACCCATAAAAAAAGGCGGTATCACCGCCTTTTTCAATAAATTCGTAAGGTTAATAACGGCTTTTGTTAAAACCACCACCACCTTCACGGCGTTGATAACCACCGCCAGTGTTTCCGGTACTTTCTTTTGGACGTGCTTTTTTTACAACGATAGTACTTCCATCAACTTCTGTTTCGTTCAGATCATTGATAGCTGAGAAGGCCTGATTGTCATCGGGCATTTCAACAAAACCATAACCTTTCGATCTGTTTGTGGCTTTGTCCATAATGACTTTGGCTGATGACACTTCACCAAATTTTTCAAACAACTCCAGTAATTGTTCGCTGGTTGTCTTGAAGTTGAGTTTTGCAACAAAAATGTTCATGTTAATTGAGAGATAATTAATAAATGAATGTTTCCGGAAATCTGTTTAATTTCACAGTAACCATAAATTGGTTGATTAAATAAGTAAAAAAGAACAGAATTTCCAAAAATAGAAAATTAAACCGCAACAAAGATAATGATTTAGAAATATCATTAACATTTTAGTAAAAAAAAATCAAAATTGTCGTGAAATCATCATTATCAAGCACTTTCATTTTAAATAATAATAAATTTAGATGAAAACCGGTGATTGAAACAGGTACTATTTTCAATGCATTGTTTGCTTGAAATCGCGTTTCGGAATAGTAAATTAATAATCAGATGCGACTCATTTTTTTAGACTTTATTTAGAATTACTGCTTCTTAACTTCAAAAGACGAACGTCCGATAATCATTGGTCCTGTGTTTGTTAATTTAGTAATTATCAACTCATAGGCCGATTCATGATCTGAAGCTGAGAATTCGATTATACTTCCTCTCGGATCAATAAGAAAAATCGGATTCCAATAAAGTGTTGTACGGTAATCTGGTATGCGTACAGACGAATCATCGGAGGAAGAAAAATCTCTGTACTTGAAATTTGTTTGAGGTATAATTGTTTGATATTCAACAAACACAGAGGAATTAGGTAAGGTAATACTACCAAAATTTTTAGTATTTGTTCGAATAAAAATTATTCCATTAAATGTTTGATCACCATACACATACGGATTAACTATAACTTCAATCTTATCGATTGATTTAGGGTTAATTTTTAATAATGAGTTTATATCAAAAACTGGAATCTCATCAAGCATAACCAGTGGATCATCATATATAATTCCGCGTTTGGTGTCTAAAACTTCAAAATAGTGTTGGGTTTTAGTTTTCTTAAGTTTTACGAATGGAATGATTTCCCTGAATACTTCTTCAAAAGAATCTAGATCAATGTAATCATCAAGTACTACCGTGTAATCGGGTTTCCCAAACAAGTGGAAATCATTATACTTGTTTAGCTGTGTTGTAACAGGAAATTGAGGATAGACCTTACTGATCTGTCTGTTAGTGAACATTTCAGATAACAGAAGCTGCATTGTAGTATCTATTCTTAGCTCCAATACTTCAACAGGTGCAAAGTCATTGCTGAAATCATTGTTCAGAAAGATCTCTAACTGATCAGCAATGGGTGTCCGAAGACTTAGATAAATATTTTTGGCATCGTTGAGATTTGGCAGATTAAAGACAAAACTCCCATCAATTCCAGTTTTGTTGATATGTAACTGGGGTTGTTCATCAACAACTGAGGCAAAAACTAAAATGTTATGTGCCGGTTCTGAAGTATTCTTGTAACGAACCAGCCCACTGATGGTTAAATCTCTGGTTTCAGGAAGCCAACGTATTGATTTTTCAGGATAACTGAAAAATTGCTGTCTGAAATCTTTGTTTTTAAATCTTTGATTATTGAAAATCAGAAATGCCGTTTTTGCAGATCTAGATAATTCAGTGGCACTATCTATAGTAATGTAATTGCTGGTCAAATTGTTGTTAATCAAATCTGAATTACCCGTACCTTTTTTTATTACTGAAACCAGCACTTTTAAACTATCCTTATAATAATCTGAAGGAACAATCTGAACGATTACCTTTTCTCTTGGATGATAGATTTTCTTTGTGGTGGCAATTTTCAGTTCATTTTCAATATCTGGTTCAGGGTTAATTAATTCGGCATGAATAATTTGCCCGTTATAATTTTTCAATACCAAAAAACAATTTTCTGGTAAAATGGTTTGAGAGGGTATTTTAATAACGGCATCTTTGGCATCACTCAGTTCTTGACTGAAAATCCTCACATGGCATTCATTAATCAGACTCAGATGATAGTTTTGACTCGATTCAGGAAGGTTTTTAAATTGAAAAACATACTCATTATTAATTGATTGAATAGAAGAATAAAAAGATAAAGTATCGCAAACCGGTAGTTTTTTAATGACAGAGTCACCCGATTTAAATTTTAAAATGAGTTTATATTCTGATTCAAAATCAGGTACAAAGGATGTGCTTGTAAAACCCTGAATTGGTTTTGGAAAAACACCTGCAAGCAAATTACTAACATTTACAATTTCTATTTTTTCAACCTTGTTGTAAAATTGAGGATTGAGATGCAGTGCTATTATATTGGGAAAATCGCATAATAGTTTGTCATTTTTAGTTTCGATTTGTATTGTATCATTCGTTTGAACCCTGTTTAAGGGCAATTCAGGATTTATAATAGTGATTTTTCTGACAGGATAAAATTTAGCGTCAAAATTTCTGAGGTACATCGTATAAACACGAATAAAATAATAGCCTGAAATCAGGTCAACGGGTATAACGATCGATCCGAAAGTTTTTCCGTTTTCAATATCCATTTTCTGGCGTAATACCGGCTTCAATTGTTCATTAAACAATTCAACATAAAGTACTGTACTTAATGAAGTTGATATTTGTTCATTCACTTGTATTGAAGCTGCTAGCCAGATAATTTCGCCAGGGAGATAAATATTTCTGTCGATGCTAAAAGAAATATTTTCTGAAGGGAAAATCTGGTTTTTATTCGGTATTTGCCCGAATGAAGTAACTGAGATTAAGGTAAATAAAATTAATATTGAAACGTTACGCATTTTATTTGATTTTATTTTATATCCCAGAATGTTGGCTTTGATAAAGTACCTCCTCTTTGACGGCAATCAATACACTCTTGTGAAGGCCATGCGAGTGAACCATCATCAACGCCACCAAGGGTTAAATAAATAGGCCAGATGCTTGGAGACGAATATCTGATAAATCGCATGTTTTCATAATCATCTGAAGTAAGAACAAAAGCATAATAATGAAATTCTACATCAGGTGGTGAAACAAAAAGGCGATGCACGGATCGGCCAGCAACCAAAAAATAACCTAACACAGGTTCGTTCGGGTCATCTACATTCATTACATTACTCCTGATCTGGATTGGCTGGTTTGCATACAAACTGCCTTGTTCTGCATTTCCATCCTCAATAAGTTTATAATGCTTATAGGTTGGTTCATTAAGCGTCAGTTGCTCTGTAAGCTGGCTGTACCTTACAGATAATTCCCTCCCTTCCGTATTGACAAAGTTTAAGGGAAAATTTTTCATATCAGGATTGACAACGTCCTTTGTGTTCAGTAAAATATTTTGTTTTACGTTTTCAGTTTTCCAGCAGATCTGCATTGAATCTGGCTTTGGGAAAGGATAGATCCTTTTATTAGTGAAGTAAGCATCAGCAAGAAACTCACTATGGTATTCATAGGTTTTCACCATTCTCCACATGTAAAAATTATTGGTATCATTTGGCAACTGGGTATTCAAATAGAACTGGTAACCTGCCAAATCATAAGGATAACGATCATCAGGATGAAATTCAGTCTGATAGGTGATAGATTCGATTGAAATACGTGGATGTAATACTTCGAAATCTGATTGGTATTTTTTACCGTTTGGCGTTGTAATATACAATTTGTATGATCTCCCGGGAATTCCAATGAGACCATTTTCAGAAGAAGTATATACACCTTCTTCAGGTTCATTAAGTACTTCCGTTTCACCTGTATTATCCTGAATCCTGACAAAAGCACCTGAAATAAGATTCATTTTGGGGTTATAAACATCAGTTGAATAACTCAGTTTAATACGGATCTGACCAGGACCATCAAATACACCACCATCAACAACCAATAATTGTTCATAACCATTCAGTTCAGGCTGAAACTCGTCAATACAAGCCTGAAATAACAAAATAATCAATAAAATAAAAATGTTAATTTGTTTATTTCGCATAGTTTCCGAGTTTAAAGTCATATGTTACTGAAAAAATCGGAGCCCCGAAAATAGAAAGACGATAGCTCTTAATAACGCCTTCTGTAGTTTCAAAATAAACGGAATAAGCATTTTTTCTACCTGTAACATTGTAAACTGAGAAGATCCAGGAGCCATGAATCAGCTTGTTTTTTCTCAGATTACCTTCCAGTACAAAGGAAAGATCTGTTCTGAAATAATCTGGAATACGGTATTCATTTCGTTTTGAATAATGCAGGAATTGTTGCCCATTCTGGTAATAAATTGCTGTAGGATAGGTGATAGGACGCCCTGTGGAATACACAATATTTCCAGAAAAACTTATCCGTTTATTGAGTTTAATATTCGCAACAAAATTAACAGAGTGAGGCTTGTCATAATTGGCAGGATAACGCATGCCAAAATTCACATTTTCTCCCGTTATCTCATTGTTAACCAAAATAGTGGAGCGCGCATAAGTATAATTTATCCAACCATTGAATTTGCCTTGTGGTTTTTTTAGCATTAATTCGATACCATAGGCCTTGAGATTCCCTTGCACGAGTTCCTGTTCAGGATATTCATTTACAAGTAAATTTGCGCCATCTTTAAACTCAACCAGATTATCGACATTTTTAAAATAAATCTCAGCAGTTGCCTCGAATTTTCCGCGGCTGAATACAGAGTAATATCCCAGTGAAACCTGATCCCCGACCATTGGTTTAATATTATAATCGGCAAGTTTCCATTTGTCAGTAGGAGAAAGTGCAATAGTGTTCGATAACATGAAAATATTCTGATGAACTCTGTTGTAACTAAGTTTTACTGACATTTCAGGGTTTAACTGATAAGTACCTGATAATCTGTAGTCTAATCCTGTATAAGTTTTTGTAGGTTCATTGGTTCCAAAATGAAGTGTATCAAGAATTGTTTCTTCTGAGATTGGAAGTCCGGATTCATAGGTGAGTACCGTTTTTTGACCCAGATTTGTGAATGTGTTGAATCTAAGTCCGCCATTAATGGTAAGTGTTGGTAATAATTTCCATTCATCATTGATATACAGTGCGTTTTCGAGTCCTTTCTCATTTTCAAGTTGTTTAGGATAAACAAGTGAAGAGTCGCCATAAGGTAGAAATGGATTATTTTTCAAACCGTATAAAATTGAATTCAGACCAGCAGTGATTGTGTGTTTTTCAGATGGTCTGAAAGTGAAGTTCAGGTTAAGTTCGTCATGCTGAATCGTATAAGATTGCGTATATGCGTTTATCGGACTTTCGGTATTGATTTCTTTGAAGCTATATTCACTGTGTGCCAATGAAAGATTCAGATTGTTATTCTTATTAAAAGCATGAAAATAGGAGAGTGATGCACCTTTATTCGAATAATCAAATTTTGTTTTATCAACGATTTTAATGTTATCCTCGCTATAATACCCAAAAATATTCATTTGGTTTTTATCATTGATATTGTAACTGATATTTGCAACAAGGTCGACAAATGCAGCCTGTGAGTTTTTGATTTCAGGATTCTGAACCATTTTCAATGCCCAGTCCGAATAAGTAGAACGTGCTCCCACAAGTACGCTAAGTTTTTTCTTGATGATGGGTGTTTCCAGCATAAGACGTGCTGTTATCGGACTAATACCGCCACGAGCTGAAAAATTTTCCATATTTCCCTGTCTGGAATTAATATTGAAAATGGCTGATAATCTTCCTCCATAATTGGTTGGAATACTACCTTTATAAAGTGTGAAATCATCAACAATATCAGGATTAAATGCAGAAAAGAATCCTAGAATATGGGAAGTATTGTAAACAGGTACTTTATTGATATAAAACATATTCTGGTCAGAGGGTGCGCCACGAACATTAAATCCGGAAGAACCTTCGCCAACAGATTGAACGCCTGGCAAAAGCAGTGCGACCTTAATCACGTCACGTTCACCCATCACTGCTGGGATTTGCTTCAGGCTTTTTGCAGTTATTTTTTCAAATCCTGTATTTGTGCCTTTCAATAAATCTTCTTTTTCTGATCTTATAACAACTTCCTGAAGCGAATAAACCTCTGGTTCCATTGTTAATTCAGCAAATCCATCTGAAAGCACTCTTAGTTCATAACGAGATTCTTTGTTTTCGATGCTATTGACAACCAGTGTATATTTTCCTTTTGGAATTGTTATGCTAAAGTTACCAGTTTCGTTCGTTGTGGTGCCTTTTGCCAATTCAATAAAATAAAGTGTTGCTCCTTCGATGGGTTTATGCTCCTTAATATCAGTGATTCTTCCGGTGAAAACAGCAGTCTTTTTTGCTGCATTTTTTCCTTTCGTTCCAATCACAATCGATTGGGCAGGTTGTTCTTTAGTGGTAGCAAGGTATTCCTGGTTTTTTTTTGATTCAATTGAGTCTGCAGATTGAATCAAAGACTTCTTGTCGATGAAAAAATCATCAGGTAGTTTATTGGCAAGGACTTGCGTGTGTGTTACGAATACTGTATTACCAATAATGCTATATTGGATTTTTCGTTTCTTCAGATTTAGATTTAGCATTTCTTCCAATGAAACCGGATACTTCAGACTAGTCATTTTAATATCTGGCATACTGTCCGATACAAAATAGAAATGAACCGGAAATTCATTTTCCAGTTTATTAACAAAACCTGGCCATGTTAGTTTGTCGTATGATTCATCCAATATAACCGGATTATTCTGACTAAAACCTTCAATAGAACAGAGTATCAGAATACAGATAATCAATGAAAAACGTAAATATTTTTTTTTATTTTGCCAGTTCATCACAATAGCTTAGTAATTGCACCAACTGCTGGTGGTTTGCTTTTTTGAATTTAATATGGTTTGTTTTCATATATTTTGAGATATCCTTCTGAAATGGTTTGAAGGCGTCAAGTAAATTCTTTTTGTTTTTAATTTTTCTTGAAACACCATCTCTGATCAGGTAATGATGAATCTGGGTTTCGGAGTATTTGCCAAAAGGATCCACTTTCGTGTACATTTTAACAAATTCTTTTTTGTATTTGGTAACAAAAAAAAATGATCCGGAATAGACAACATCAACAAATCCTTTCACTTCATTGTCGGAAAAATACTTTGTTGCCGGAAAGAAATTAGCCTGATATAATTCAAAATACTGAATAAATTCATTATTCAGTAAAATCGGAAATTTGGCTCCCGATTTGACAGTTACCAAAAGTATTAATCTTTCTTCGGCGATATCAAACTTTAACGATTCAACATTAAAAACTTTATCACTTATTGAAATTGAAGCATTTGCATAAGACGCTGATTTAAAAAAGGGATCTCCACTTGCATTTACATTATGTGGAGTATAGGCAAAACCATTGATTAGCGCTTCATCTGAACCGTAAATCTGAGATGTAAATTGCAGGATGGTTTGTAATAATTCTTTCTCATCAGTCCTGCTTTGTCCTTTCGTAATTTCAGAAAAAAGTAATAATATACAAAATATTGTAATAAAGAATCTTTTCATATTCAAGCCTAATCCACTAAATGGAATTGATTGTAAAAATACTCATTTTGTCACACGAATTTGACATTTTTGCCATGTTTAATTGAATTTATTATTGGTTAAATTTTTGAAAAGAGGGGAAATAATTTAAAAAAAAAAGAGTCGGGATTTCCCGACTCTCTTATAATTAATTGTTTACTTCAAATTATCTGATGATAATTTTCGAATTTGTAGTTCCATTTGATGAATTTGTACTGATAATATAAGCACCTGCATTGAGATGATGGAAAATACGATGTGTTCCAACGCCTTCAACATCCTGCTCGAATACTGGTTGACCCAACATATTGTAGATTCTGATATTGATGTTTTCATCGAAAGTCGATTCAATTATCAGTTCATTGTTGTTGGACCAGATACGGCAAACAGACTGGTCATTTGTGCTGATACCAATCTCAATCAAATCAATGACAAGAACGTCAGCTGTACCACCGGTTGGGTTAACTGTTTCAGTTGTTCCCCATGTACCACCGGCTCCGGTATATGATTTTTCAATCGCACCAGTTGCGAGATCTAATACCTGAACAAGCTGAACACCATTTGCGTTCACATTTGGTATGATTGCGGCCCATGAGCCGTTTACGCCTGCAACAAATTCTTTAAAGAAAGGTGCATATGAAGTAATAACACTGAAATCGATACCTGAGGCTTCAATTGGAGCTCCATACAATGGACGACCTGATGCTGCGAGATTATCGTATATAAAAACGAAGTCTTTTGGACTGTCACCAGAAATTGCTCTCAAAGCTGTTCCCTGGGTTTCGATTGCTTCAATTCCAAATGTCAGAACTTTAGTACTATCCGAAGTAGTGAGTAAATGCTCAATTGCTGTACCTTCATTACCATCGTTTAAGCGGATACGCATGAAAATATGGTTTCCAGGAGTGAATCTTGCATTACTTGTAGGTTCTGTTACAAACCATCCTGTGAAAGATCCGGTAACATCCGTTGTCAGTTCACCATAGTTACCATCTGTCTCAAGCGATGGGCTTGATGTTCTGATGAAATCACCTTCCAGATTAGGAATAATTAAATTACCTGCACCATTTGCATCAACAGCGTCACTGCTCAGAACTACCTGATTAATGTATCTGTAAGTTGCATTAGGAATTAAACCACTCAAAGTAGCGCGGTATGCAAAAGGAATACGGTCGTTATTGGTATCGTTCAATCCTTCGATAAATTGAGGAAGTGTCTGGGCAGAAATTGTTGCCTGACCCTGTAATGTAACTTCTCCGTTTAATGTAACCAATAACTCAGATGCTTCACCACCTGTATGTGATATGGTTTCACCTTCGAAAAGCCCTGCTAAAAGATCAGCCTTCAAACGAACATAAATCGTAACAGGTTGTCCTGTAATTACACCATCGGCAAATGGAATGGCCAATGAAGTTCCAAAGGATGTATTGTCACTTGAAATTTCATAATCAGCAGGAGCTGTAACAGCGATATCACCGCTGCCAACTAAATTGGATGCACTCAAAGCATAAGTTTGAGAAACGGATGGTCCAAAACCTTCGATATAGGTAAATCCATTTAATGTAGAAGGATTAGCGGTAATTGTTGGAGCTGTTGAACCTGCTATGATTGACAGATTATCAACTTGCCATAAACGATAGAAGGCAGCATTATAATGATATTTAAATGCGATATAAACATTAGAACCTGTAATAGCAGATAAATCCAGTGTACCTGATGGTGTCCATGTTTCTTCTGCTGCAGGGTAAGCAAAGGTCAATTCTGTCCAGTTAGCTGTAGAAGGATCACCAACACCAGCGTAATCAGTTGAATATAGAACTTTGAAGTAATTGTCAGCATCATCAATACCATATCTCATCCAACTTTCGAAAGACAAAGTAACATTCACATAGTCGTTAAAATTCACTGCAGGTAATACCAACCAGTCTTCTTCAAGTTCACCGGTGTTGTAACCGTTCATATAAGCATATTCACCTGAAGAACTGTGAAGCCAGTATTTGTCTGCACCAGAAACACTGTATTGATAACAAAGTCCCAATCCAGCTGCAAAATCTTCACTGTAGGGAAGGGTGGTAGATTGTGGTCCGATGACAGTTCCATTACAAATTACAAGTTCTTCAGGAGCAGTACCACCGTTGTGTGTTATATTTTCAACATAACTACCAATCGCTAATCCGGCTTTTAAACGAACATAAACAGTAATTGGTTGATTTTCAAGGTTACCTTCAACGATATTGAAAACCAGACTTGGTCCGAAAGTAGCATCATCAGTTGAAATCTCAAAACTTGCTGGCGCTGAAACAGTTACCTGACCAGGATTTAAATATAATCCCATAAGGTCATAAGACTGAGATTCAGAAGGACCTGTACCATCAATATAATCTAATCCGGTTAGTTCGGATGGAGTAGCGATTATTTGAGGATCAGTTGAAGCGTTTAACAGAATTACCAATGGAGAATCTGTTCCACCAGCAGGATTTGCAGTATTTACGCCATTCCAAACCGCATTAGCTGAAGTATTTGAGTTGACGATTTCCCCGGTTGTTAAACTGCGTTCCTGAATTAACTTAACACCTTGTGGATTGTTATTTGGAACAATACCACCCCATGAACCGTTAACCCCAGCAACAATATTCTGATAAAAATCAGAAATTGCTTCAATTGTTGAGAAATCAATTTCAGTTGTCTCAACATGTGTTCCATAAAGTGGACGACCAGTTCCGGCGGTGTTTTGGTATAGATAAACAAAGTTTTTAGGCGTTGCATTTGATTCACAACGGATAGCCGTTCCAGAAATATCATCAGGTTGTGTAGTAAAAGTTAAAACAGTGGTGTAGTTAGTAGTTGTTACATAACTAGCTGCAGTTGTACCATCCGCACCATTGTTCATTCTGATTCGCATATAGATTTGATTACCAGGTGTAAATCTTGCATTCGCAGTAGGCTCGTTAACAAACCATCCGGTAAATGAGCCATTTGCATCGGTTGTAAATGTTCCATAAGGACCTGATTCCATCGACGGAGAAGAAGTTCTTACAAAAGTTCCGTCAGGATTTACAAAAATCACATTACCAGCACCATTTGTTGTCGGACTGTCTGTCGAAATAACAAGTTGATTAATAAAACGATAGGTAGCACCCGGTAAAAGTCCGTTGATAGTTGCACGATAAGCATATGGAACACGGTCATTATTGGTTCCGTTTATTCCTTCCATAAACAAAGGAACCAGAACTTCTGTCATGGTAGGATCATCTACCAGATAGATACTGCTGCTGGAAGCCTGTGTTAAACCAGTGGCATTTGCATTCAATACATAACTTCCAACTGTGTTAAATGTAATATCGTTAAATGTAGCAACACCTGCAACAGCAGCTTTAACGAGTGTACCACCAACGGTACCCGGACCACTTGCTTTAGTTAATGTGATGTTTCCTGTGAAGTTTGGATCAACTGTGTTGTCAGCTCTGCGTGCCTCAACAGTGAAAGTTGTTATAGGAACATTGATATGACCTGAAGCCGGGAAACCAACAAAAGCCAGTTGTGTGGCAGGCAATGAAACACTTCCATTGCATGTAACAGTCACTGCGGTTGCGTTTGTTGAAGAAGCATTTATGAGTTCGTTGTTATAAGTACCAGCATTCAGACCTGCTTTTAAACGAACATAAATATTAGTTGCATTTACAGTTCCACCTGTAGGTGTCAGGGTAATCGGGTTGGTGGCAACAAAAGCTCCGCCAGATTGTGTTGAAATTTCATAATGTGTTGGAGGGACAATCGAAATTGGAGCAACAAGATTTAATCCATTGATGGAAAAAGATTGTTGCGCTGATGGACCTGATCCTTGTGAATAATTGAAACCATCAAGCTGATTTGGGTCAACTGCGATGAAAGGATTGAGCGGAGCGGTTGTAAAGGTGACTGCACTTCCATAACCAGTACCCACTGAGTTAGTTGCGTAGGATCTTATTTTATAGCTTGTATTAGGTAAAAGTCCTGTAACACTGGCTGTGAAGGCACCGGTTGGAAAATTACCATTTTCAACCGTCTTGGAATCATTGATATCAGGATCAGCGTTTGCAGCAAGATCCCAGCAGAAACCGCGTATAGTAACATCTGCATTTCCGGTACCAGTAATTGTTCCGTTGCCGGTGCAAGTTGTGGTCGCAATATTGGTTGGATCTTCAGTTGTCAGAGAAGGAACTGTAGGACCAGCAGGAGCAACCGCATCAGCCCAGGTTGTTGCAACTCTGATTCCATCAACTACAACACGCTCAGCAGCGTTGTACTGACGAAGTGCAACTGATCCTGTACTAATAATAGCTAAGGTCTCTGTCACACTTGAATTAGCAGTTGCCGGCTCAGATGAAGGGAAGGTGCTAAAAACATACAAACTTGAAACTTTGGTAGCAATTTCATATTTCAAAACCAGTAGAGTTGGCGTTCCAGGTGTTATAGTAACATAAGTCGACGGAGCTGTGTTGCCTAAACCAATACCAACTCCATCTCCAGTAGCATTCAAATAAACCCTAGAATATTGAAAACTGGAACTAAATGGATTAGTACTATAATGAAAGAAATATCCCGCTGAATTGGTGCTTTGGGTTTGAATAACAAACGCAGTATAAATTGTACCTGCAGTTTGAGATGCAAAAACTTTGTTATCGTCTTCACCAGTATTATCTAGATTGGCTGCACCACCAATGCCAGATCCGGCATAACCACTGAAAGAAAGACCAGTAGTTACGTCAATTGCTTGTTGTCCAGAACCACTATGCGCTATCCAACCATGTGATGTAAGTAAGTCACCAATTGCATAGTCGAAATCTTCGACCAGCAATGCCTGTGACTTTCCAGCCAAACTGCCAAGTAAAAAAATCAGGCAGAAGCTAATAAGTTTAAAGTAATTTTGTTTCATAATGTGTTGATTTAAAAAGTATTAAATTAATAATTTAGAATTAGTTACAATTAAAATACATGAATATTTTATGGATAAAAACCATAATAAGCCGCTGTAAATTTAGCCACTATTTCTTGGATTTTCAAGTGGCAAAGGAAACCAAAATACAGAAGATCCATGTTATTAGAATGTTAAGTGTTATTAAAATAAAAAACGATGATATTTAGAATAATATTCTGGTAATTATCAAATCAACATGATATTATTCTGGAAATTAAGTTCGAACAAACCTGAGTTTTATTTAAAGGAAAAATAATTTAATCCAGATTAAAGGTTTCAATATATTTTATTCCTTCCCGGTTTACAACGAGGCGGTATCGGCGATAAAAAACTAAATCTTCATTTTTAAACTGCATAATCAGGTTCAGGAAATAGATTTTTTCACCGTTAATTACTGAATAGGAATTCCTATTGTCAAGGTGAAACAACGGAACCTCAGGATTGTCCATTTTATTCATAAAGTTGGACACATTGAAACGGATGATATCGTTGATACCTGTTGAGAAATATTCACTAACCTTATCAAGATTTAAACGGTTGAGCTGAATCAATTTGCGGTAAAGAATAATTTTTTCGTCATCATTTCTGTTGTCTGCTTCAAGTATGGCCGAACGGTCACGGAAACGAAGTACTTCAGGCGGAACCTTCGATTCACTGATATAATCCATTGCTTCCTTACTCCAGCCTATTTCATTGTTGTTCAGACTCATTTTTGTTTTGTGATCGAAATAGCGCCTGCCAAGTTTAGCAGCAAAATAGAATCTGCTGAGTTCTTTAATCCGATCTTTAAGCATATAACTTACAACGAGTGCCACGAAAAACGGCATGGTGAAGTTTCCGTATTTCAATTGAAATGAAAAGGCGATGGTGGTGGCAAAAATCATGCTGATTCCTGCGGCCAGACTTAAAAAAAACTGTTCCTGAATGAGTCCGTCACGTTTTTTCCGGGTTGATAAAAACAATACATTTTCGGCGTATTTTTTTAAAAGATTGAGACGGTGAACGACTTCACGATTGTTGTCAGGTGCGTCTTTTACGATGGTAAGGAAGCCCTTTTCTTTCCTATATTGAATTTCATTGGTTATGAGTGAAAAAAGATTTGCGATGGATGGATCAAATGCTTCGTTTTGCTCAGTCTGAAGTGATCCGATTATTTTAAAGGTGTGTTGTTCAGTGATATTACTAAGAAACTCATCGCCAAAACGATAGTAATTCATCGTTGTAGTATTTACTGTTGGTACATTTATTATTCTGAATAATTCTCTGTATCCATTTAGAATTCTGTTGACATTTTCAATATATTCATTGACAAGAAATATTTTATCACTAAAATCCATGTTTTTCGAAATATGCGCCGTTTCATCACGCAGAGAACTCTTCACGATGGAAAGGAACATTTTTATGTGATGTTCATAATGTGTTATTCTTGAACGGGTTGGTGAAGACGAGACTTTTAAAAAAGCTGTTTCAAGCATGGATAAAGGAGAAGTTTCCTTCCCGGTGATGTCGCGCATTAGAAAAACAGGTGTGATCAACCGTATATTGGATTTCAGATCTCTGTAGAAGTCAATTTTCTCATAAGTGGACGGATTCACATCCAGACTGTTTGGCACGAAAATCCAGGTATTGACAGCGAATTCGCTCACCTTTATTTTTTTTCGTGCAGTAAAACCCAGTTTTATTTCAAGTGAGTACCGGTTATGTATTTTGACGTTCTCGACAATCATTTTTTCAGACTCTTGCGTAGATTAGTTTCTTAAAGTTCGTAAAGTAATTATAATGAATTAAATAATTTAGGATGATTATTATTTATCTTTCAACACTCACTTTTCATTTTTCAATTTAAAATACTCCATCTGGTGTGATTCCTAAAATTCTGAACCAGGTTTCCCCAGCTAAGATAATCAAACCCCAGGAAATTACCATCATAGTAAAGCCGAACTTAAAAGTATCGGCATATGTATATTGGTCTGTTTCATATAGTAAAGCAGCTGGTTTGCTATTAAATGGCAGCACATAAACATGTTCAATCATAAAAGCCACTGGCAATGCAAGACTCAGTACACTGAAGCCAAATCGGTTTGCTACACCAATGGCAATAGGAATGAAAATCATCGCGCGCATTGTTTTTGACTGAAAAATCAATGCGCTGAAAATCATAACTCCGGTTAGTAAAAGATATAAAACCCAAAAAGGTGTATTATTACCGATCCCCAGGTGATCAAAAAATGCGTTCACACTTATTGAAGGTAAATCGGTAATTGAAAATCCAGCACCTAAAGTGTAAGCACCTGCCGAAAAAAGCATCAGATGCCAAGGAATATCCACATCATTCCATTTTACAACACCAATACGGGGCATGAGTGCGACAATAGCGCCGACAAAAGCAACCGATGTTGCGCTTATTCCATGGATAGTATCGGTTGCCCAAAATCCTAGAATACAAACGAAAATAATGACGGATTTAATTTCATTAAAGTTAAGTTTACCGAGTTTTTTATATTCAACACGCAAACTTTCCATTCCACCCTCAATCTGTGGCAGGCTTTCCTCTTTTGTCAGTGGAAAAAAAACTTTCATAGCCAACAGATAACCAATAAACATCAGAATAACCATAATCGGAAACATCGCCATCATCCAGTCAGTGAAATAAATATTACCACTGATTGCACCACCAATGATTGCCGCGGCCAGTAAATTAGCACCAGAGCCTGTTAAAAAAGCACCTGCACCCAGATTGATATTTAATAGATTCTGAAGGACAATACTTCTCCCAAAATTGTTTTTTGCTTCTCCGCGATAGGAGCCATAAATCGCAGCAATTACCATAAATATGGGTAAAAGTATCGCAGCTTTTGCTGTTGTAGCTGAGATAAATGCTGAAAGGGTAATATTGATCACAATGAAACTGATAAATATTGAACTCGCGTTTTTTCCAAATTTCAGGATAAACCACAGAGCAAAGCGTTTGGCAACGCCGGTTGTAACAAGCATACTCGCCAAAACAAACGACATAATATTGAGCCACATCACCGGATGTCCTAATTCTGCATAAGCCTGCTTTTCAGGTAAAACACTTGTGAGAACCAGACTGATTATCAATATTAGAGAAGTAAGATAATTCGGAATCGCTTCGGTTATCCATAAAATTATACCTGCCAGAAAAATTGCGAGCATAAACTGGTTCGACCTGTAAAAACCATCAGATCCTAAGGTGGTGAAAGCTTTAATGGCTGAAGCTGATTCAAGACGTGAAACATCAGATACATACAAAAAGGGCAGGTCAATTAAATATGCAAAAAGAATAAAAGCTATCAATGCGATTGGAATTCCTGCAATTGCCAATCCTTTACCGAATTTTGATTTTTGTCGTTTTGGTAGTTTTTCAATCCTGTAATTGTTCATATCCAGCGGATCGAACTTCTTAACAGTTTCGTTTATAGGATCTTGCATATTTTAGGAGATAAATATTTCAAAACAGAAGTTGGTTTAAATACGTGATCTTAAATAAAGATGCCTGCAAAGATAATATGCAGAGTGTCGCGGAGAATTGTGAATCAATATTTTATAATTTCTTTCATATCTAATTCCATCGCGAAACTCTGCATCTTGAATTATCACTCCTTAATTACCATCTTGTAAATGGATTTTTCATAAGCATCGAGTTGTAGTATTTTGCATCGCCAGTAACTTCATCACCAAGCCAGACTGGTTTGATAAAAGCTTCTTCTTCAGCACTTAATTCAATTTCAGCAACAGTAAGTCCCTCGTTTTCACCATAAAATTCATCCACTTCATAGGTGTGTTTATCCGCATTTACAAGGTAACGGGTTTTGTCGATAACACCAGGTTCACAAATCTTCAGCAATTCAATTACTTCAGAAACTGGAATCTCTTTTTCCCATTCGTAACGACTTGCACCAGATGCACTTCCGATACCTTTAATGGTTATATAACCTTTATCGCCTTTGATACGCACCCTTACTGTACGTTCTGGAACGGAAGACAGATAACCTTGTGTAATTCGTGTTGCTTTGGAAGCCAGGGTTTTAAACTCACCCTGTACCAAAAATTTACGTTCTATTTCCTGTGCCATTTTATTTTTCGTTTGCCATTGGTTTGTTAATCATACCTATTACTCTTTTAATAGCCTGCAGATAATTGATGTTTTCCACACCATCGAGACCAACATCCTTTATCGTTTTTTTTATGTTTTCTATCTCAGTCGATTCACTGTTGATAGTTACCAATCTTGCGCCATTGATCAATACTTCACCATATTCACAAATTGTATCATTTACCATATATCCAAATCGTTGCTTGTGAACACGAACGGCAGCCAGATCGGGATGATTTTCAATCATTTTAATGAATTCGTCATAGGTATATTCATCTTTATTTATAACAGGCATTTCAACCATAAAAGCTGGGAATACCTCATTTATAAGCATTTCAGATTTCATTGGGAATTCGCCTTTCATCAAAGGATTCCATTGCTCTAATCCGTCAACAGATTGAACAAAGGTTTTGATATCCATTTTTCCATCTCGTATTTTGGTGTTATTGATATCGTTTTTACGCGACAGAATATAAATTTCAACCGAGTAACGTTCCCATACTTTTTCGGGAACAGGTGCTGAGAAACGCGCCATACGCTTCCATTGATTATCAAAATTCTGTCCGAATGAACGGAATTCAAACCTGGGTTTTGAAATCTCTCCGATTTCAATTTTATCTTTCATCATGGTTTTTCTTTGTTAAATAAAATGTGTATTCCGGTTATTGTTCCGGAATACACTATTGACATTTGAGAATTATCTACTCGTTACATTATTAGATGTACCGCGGGTAATTGTATTTAACAACATCCAATTTACCGTTCCATCAGGTTGACGACCATACGATTGCGTTGTTTCCATTGCAGGGAAAGTTACATTATCCATAATAGTTCCATCTGCTTTTTCGAACCAGATTTGTTCGCCACCACTTGATAATCCAAATCCACTGCCATCCACATTATCGTCATCGGTAACGATTACATAAAATCCTTTGGCAGGAATAATTGTACCGGCAGGGAAGGCTTTTTTAGGTTTCGTACCACCCTGACCGCCACTATCGTAAATAAACCACCCGCTGATGTCAGCATCAATATCTGAATCATTGTAAATCTCGACCCAGTCACCTGTTTCTGCCCCAGCGGTTCCCCTTGAATAGATTTCGTTCATCACAACCACAGCGGTTGGCATAGAAGCATTGTTTGCGGCACCTTTGGTAGGAATGTAAAGTAATTGCCAGTTTGCACTGCCGTCAGGATAACGACCGTAAGTTTGTGTTCCTTCGGTTGCCGGAAATTCAACACTGTCAATTATTGCACCAATGGCATTTTCGAGCCACAGTTTTTCGCCACTGCTCGATAATCCGAACTCATCTGCTGCACCATCTTTGGTTGTTATGGCATACCAGGCTTTTGAAGGAATAATCGTTCCGGAGGGGAATTCCTTTTTCGCAATTGTTCCTGATTGACCACCGCCATCATAAATTTTGTAGCCGGTCAGATCAACATCGAAATCAGAATCATTGTATATTTCAATCCAATCAGGATCTTCAGTCGTTCCCAAAGCGTTTACTTCATTCATCAGAACAATAACCTCTAAAGGAGTGGAATTGTTGTTAGCAGTGCCACGTGTAATGGTATTTAATATCTGCAGGTTCGCAGTACCATCCGGAAAACGACCGAATGATTGCGTTAATTCGAGTGCAGGGAATTCAACACTGTCAACCAAGATACCAGTCGCATCTTCAAACCATACTTTTTCACCATTTCCGGATAAACCAAATCCACTTTCCGTATCATCATCAGTTACAATTACAATGAAACTGTGACCAGCAAGCGTAAGGCCGTCCGGAAACAGCTTTTTCGGTTTTGTACCCGTTTGTCCACCACTATCATACACCTTGTAACCTGTTAAATTCAATGGCACATCAGAATCATTGTAGATTTCGATCCAATCACCTGTCTCTGCACCTGCTACTCCATTCGAAAATACTTCATTAATCATTGGTTTGGCATAAACCGGAACAACATCACTATTGGCAGCGCCAGGTGTTACTGTTCCCATTGTGATCCAGTTTTCGGTACCATCAGCAAACCGGCCATACGATGTTCCTGTTTCAAGGGCCGGGAAAGTTACATCATCTGCAACAACAGAAGATGTGTTTTCAATCCAGATCTGTTCGCCACTGCTTGATAATCCAAAACCACTTTCTGCCGCGTCATCTACCACAATAATTGCAAAACCATGGGAAGGAATTACTGTTCCGGCCGGGAATTCTTTTTTAGGTTTTGAACCAGATTGTCCACCGGAATCATAGATTTTATATCCACCAATATTGGCTTCGAAAGCCGAAGCATTGTATACCTCAACCCAATCCGGGTTTTCAGTTGTACCGGTTGAATACAATTCATTGATTAGAATGATTGGCTCTGGTAATTCGCTGCTGTTTGCAGTTCCGCGGGTGATTTCATTCAATAGTTGCCAGGTTGCACCGCCATCAGGCACTCTGCCAAATGATTGAGTGGTTTCCATTGCAGGGCAGGCAATATTATCAATCACATTTCCGGTTGTATTTTCGAACCATATTTCATCACCTCCACTTGAGATGCCAAAGCCAGATTCTGTTCCGTCATCTACAACAATCACAATAAAACCATGTCCAGGAATAACTGATCCAGTTGGGAATTCCATTTTTAATTTGCCACCGGATTGTCCGCCTGCATCATAAATTTTATATCCGCTGATATCGGCAGGATTTTCAGAACCATTGTATATCTCGACCCAGTCAGGAGCTTCAATAGTACCACGGGAATAAATCTCATTCATTAAAATTAGGGGTGCTCCGACAGTATATGAAGAAGTTACTGTTGGCGCTCCCTCAGGGGCGTAGGCTTTTACGCCACTGTTATTTTCTGCTTCTACATAATAATTAACGGTTACACCATCAGCCTGTGCTGGTATTTCAGCTTTGTAGCTTCCGTTTTGTAGCGACATGGATACATTTGTGAAACTACCTTCGTCAATTTTAAAATAAAGTAGGACAGCTTTTGGTCCGTCAGCATCTGTTACTTTAACGCTCACTGTTACAATATCAGTAATTGTTGGTGATTGCGGACTGATTGCCAAATCTTTCAGGATCGGTTTTCCAGTAAATAATTCATCTTTTACGCAACCCGAAATCATCAGCGAAAGGATGACGACGAAAATGGTTAAAGTTTTTGTTTTCATATTTATTTTCATTAGTATCGTGGGTTATTAAAAATCTACTTCAATACGGATTCCAAGGAAACCAAAATCATCACCAGCGTCACCGTTTGGAGCGACAACCAATCTGCCATCGGATGTAAGATTGCCATCAGAATCATATCCTGTATATAATTTGCCTTTGCCATTGGCATAGCGGTCGTGGTTCATATAAGAGTAATTTAACATGAATTTGACATTGTTATTCACATAATAGTTTAAACCAACGGTATATCCTTCGCCAGAACCACCCATAATTGCACCTTTTTCGCTATTGAGGTCGATATAATCATAACGAAGAGCCATTTCCAGATCGCCCCATTTTTTACCACGAACTACTTGTGTAAACTCCGCTTCTTCAACATTATACTGATAATTACCACCAAAAATGAGCCAGCTTCCCATGGCATAAAATCCATTGAATTCTTCGGTAGCCAGATCATCTTTACGATTTACACTTGACATCATATATTCGCCCTGTAATCGTAAATTTTTAAAATAACCTGCTAATTCAAAACCAGCTAAGGTGCTATGATGAACACTGGTGATGTTGTCGGTATCAAGGTATTTTTTTCTGTTAATTGATGAAAGTGAACGGGTGCTGTAGCGCAGGGCGCCTGGTAAATCAGCATCAGTTTTTGGTGTTCGATAAGAACCTGAAACGCCAATGTGTAATCCTTTTGTTCTATCCTGATAATAAGGTATGGCTACCAGTTTTCCGGTAAAAGAAACGCCTTCGTCTGTTCCAAAGTTTTTATTATTATCTGTAGAAATAGTTCGCTCTTCTAATCCCCCAATATCCTGAAAATGAATACCAGCAACTCCTGTCAGCCATTTATGATTGAAGTTTCCGGCGATTCCAATATGCCTTGATGGTGCAAAAGCTGAAACGGAATTTGGTCTTTCAATAAAAGTCAGATAACGAGAAGTTGTTGTTGACTCCATCGAAAATCCTTCTTTAAAATTACCAGCTTTGAGCTCAATGCCATTGTTAAAATGATATAAGAGATAAGCATCCTTAAGTTCGAGATTTGAATTCGAAAAATCAAGGTCAATTTCTGCATACCAATTTTCAGCAAATTCAACCTTACCTGCAAATCGGGCTCTTCTGATAGATACGCCATTACCTATGGGATTAAGTGGTTCTCCAAAGAATATATTTCCATCTGCCTGAACACGCATGTCGAACCACAAACGGTAATTTTTCTTTGGACTTTCGAGTACAAGTATTCCATTTCTTTCTTCGGCATATAATGGATTACGATTCACTTTTACACCATACTGATTGTAACGCACATTACTGGTAAGCGCGATATCTAAAGGAATTGTGTCAACAAATGCTTCCCTGTCATCATAATCAGGATGATGAAACAATAAAGTTTTTGTTGAGTTTTGGTCAATAATGATTTTGTACAGACCATTCGCATCAGATTCTACAATGGCAGCCTGCGATCCCTGTAATCGAATCTGAACCCCTTGTATCGGTTGGTTTAATTCGGATGAAGTTACCTTTCCGGTAACTGTCATTTTTTGTGCCATAATTGTTGCACCCGATAAGGCGAACAAAAAGGTTAACATAAACAGATACTTCTTCATGTAAGTTTTTATTAAAGGTTATTAATGAAATGTATTAGATTGTCGTCTTTACCAAGACCAATTTTTTTCTTCAGGCGATAGCGCGAAACCTCAACACTTTTAGGTGAAATACCTAATAATGTCGCCATTTCTTTGGTTGACAGGTTTAATCGTATTAAAATAGCAAGTTTTTTATCCAGATCACTGAGTTCAGTAAAATTCGTTTCAAGTTTCATTCTGAAATCTTTATGAATTTGTTCAACCTGAACATAAAATGCCTCTTTTTCAGAGGAGAATGTCATACGTTGCCTTAAAAGATTAGCGAGGTTTCGAAGCTGAGACTCGGTGACTTTTGATTCAACTGAGGATTTGATAAAATCGATTTGCTCGATTACCTGTTCGAGAAAATGTCTTTGTTCAGTTAGATTGAGGGCAATGTCGATAAATTCTTTTCTTTTTGCTTCTAGTTTAGCGTTTAGTAAGTTGTTTTCAGATTGTACTGCGATAATTTCCAGTTTATTGAGCTTTTTTTGCGCATCGAAATATTCATTCTGCTGGGCAATTAATTCTTTATCAGAATTTGATTTAATTTTTTTTTGATTCAATACATAATAAACCAATCCGACAATTATCAATATTGAAATAATTAGAAGCATTGGCAGAACCAGATTAATCGTACTGAAAGTGCTCTTGGTGATGATATCATTTTGATTGATAATTTGTTGGGTAACTTTTGTGGATGTTACTTCCAATCTGAAAACATTTTGCATGAAAAATAACAGGAAATAGGTTAAAAATCCAGACAGCAATGGGGTTGTGATCCATCCCAGAGCAATATTCCCCAAAGTATTGATTCTTATTTCTCTGGCCCCTTTTACAATTCCGATGCCTAAAACTGAACCAACAACGACCTGAGAGCTCGAGACAGGTACCAGTGGAATAGGAGGGAGACCAATTGAAACGAATAAATTTGACAATCCCGCTGATGAAAAAATAAATAATACAAGTCCTTGAGAAAGAACCACCACAATTGCGGCTTCTGGAGTAAGTGAAAGAATTCCATCACCAACAGTCTGCATTACTTTGTTTCCATAGGTGTAGATCCCGACAGCGATAGCAATACCACCTAAAAGGAACAATAATTGCATTCCGTCAAGTTGAGTGATGCCAAAATCCAGTATGATTTCGGGAGCAACGCTGGTAAATACACCCATTACATTTGCTATATTATTGGCGCCTAGACTATAGGCTCCAAAAGCACCAACGATAATCAAACCGATTCGTATATAATAATCTAACTTAATAACATGAATTTTCGACTTGCACAAAATGTATCTCACCAGCAAAAAAAGTAGTGATGAAAAAATCATACCCAGGATAGGGCTAATAATCCAGGTGGAAACTATTGTTGCCAAAACAGAATAATCAGCCTGATGACCTGTAAAAAAACTCCACCCCATGATGGCGCCGACAACTGCCTGTGTTGTTGAAACCGGAAGTCCTTTTTTTGTCATTATGAAAACCACAAATGCTGCGCACAATGAGACAGTGAATCCTCCGGCCAAAGCGTCAACCATTCCAAGTGAATTGAGGGTTTCGGCACCACCCCGGCCTTGAAAAACTGCACCCAGAATAACAAAAATACTGGCTATAAGGGCGGCTTTTTTAAAACTGACCATTTTGGATCCCACTGCAGTACCAAACACATTGGCTGCATCATTGGCTCCCAAAGACCAGCCCAGAAAAAGGCCACTTGATATATAGATGAGAAATAGCATTTTTAGATGGTACGTTTGATCGCCATAATGGATAGAACATCCGCAGCTTTTTCGGCCGCATCGCTCAAAGTTTCAATATGTAAGGTGAAATAGCGTAAATGAAATTTTTCGCTGAGTTTTAGATTTGTCAAATCATGAAAAACTCTTCTTTTAATAGCATCAGCTAATTTGTCAGCTTCCTTTTCGTAAAGATAAACTCTGTGAATTTTTTCTTTAACTGATTCCGGATCACGAAAATAGGCTCTGGCCGCCGGTATAACAGATTCTATGGCTGAAAATGACAATTCCGTTAACTTTAACAAATCATGATGTAATTCGCTGGGTATGAATGGAACCTCTACATCGAACTGATAAAGATTCGATTTTGCCATGTCAATAATATTATCTAACTCTTCGAGCAAACGTAGAATATCGCTTCTGAGTTGTGGCATCAATGATTGCGTATAAAGTATATTTTCGATTTGTCGTTTGGCTATATCTGCATCTGTTTCGAGTGTTGATAATGTTTTTAAATTGTCGAGAAAACTTTCACGATTTGCAGCCAGATAGTTTTTAACACCTTCTCTGAAAATAATCGCTCCCTGGTCAATTTTATCCAAAAATCCTTCAATAAGTTCTATTGATTTATTCGCGTGCTTAAATGAAAACATAATTGCCTCCTTGCTATTTTACTCATGACAAAAATACAAACAACAAATTTAGCTTTTCTGTTCCATATTTTCTGTTAATAAATAAACAATAGGAAGTGGTTGGGTAATAAAAATTCATAATACATTAAAAAACAATAATATAGTATTATACTGTAGTGCTATAGTCTTTCATATTACAGCCGTATAAATTAATTTGTTGGGTTTATGTTTGGATATTTTGAAGCAATTTAGAAATAATCCTGATAAGGTCATCAGAAGAACAATTTTATTACAAAAGTGATTTAATTTACATATAATCAATCTGTTATAATAAAAATATTGTTAACAAAGCTTTTTTGTAAACTAATAACAAAATTTAAACCTGATCTGATTTAATGTAAGTTGAGAAACGAATGGGGTTGCACAAGACCTGACTAACGAATTATTTTTGAGTTCTCAGTTTCGGATTTTCTCAGATTTTGCTTTCTGATAGAAACTATTAAGCGCAAAAGCAAGGATAATTAGATAGCAAGGAATTGCAATCCAATAGGCATTCTGCGTACCTATTTTTTCTGCTAGATATCCGTAAGCGAGTGGGATTGTAGCTCCGCCGGCAATGGCCATAATCAGCAATGCAGAGGCAGTCTTTGTGAATTTGCCAACACCATCAAGTGCTAGCGGCCAAATAGCAGGCCAGACAAGGCTATTTGCGAATCCAAGTAAAGCAACAAAAAGCACGCTATAGGGAATAATAAGGTTTATGTGATTGAATGTAGTAAGATCAACAAAAGGTAAGGAGAACTGCCATTGTGAGGGTACAAAAACAGCTATTAATGTGAAAATTATCCCTGTAACTGAACATGCAACAAGTGCTGCCCTCTGACTCAGGAATTTAGGAATAAGTGCTACACCAACAAAATATCCCATTACCATAAAAATCAACATCAGAGAAGTAAAATACTTGGCAGATTCCATTGCAATACCCAATGAATCCCCGTATCTGATTATGGTGTCACCGGCAACTACTTCAACACCAACGTAGAAAAACAAAGCAATCACACCAAATATTAGTTGTGGAAAATCAAAAACTGATTTCTTTACATCCTTTATTTTTTCGGCATCGACTTCCTTCTGGTTGATTTCAGGAAGATTGGTAAACCTTACAAAAATGGCAAGTGACATCAGAAATCCTGCCATCAACAAATATGGAAAAATCAATCGTTGAGAGAGTTCGTCCAATAAATTCATTTTCAATGCTTCATCAGTAATTGTTTCTAGCTTGGTGTTAAGTTCGGCTGCATCTTTCAAAACGATTGAAGCCAGAAATATGGGTGCTAACACGCCCGCAAATTTATTACAAATACCCATAATACTTATCCTCTTGGCAGCACTCTCCAAAGGGCCAAGTATCGTAACATATGGATTCACTGCAGTTTGCAGCAAGGCGAGCCCAGTGCCAAGTGTGAATAGTCCGATCAAAAATATAATATATGATCTGTTTAATGCTGCAGGTATGAATATTAAAGCACCCACAGCCATTATGATCAAACCAACAGTCATTCCGTTTTTAAAACCAATTTTTTCAAGAATTTTTGAAGACGGTAAAGCCATAACAAAATAGGAAATGTAGAATGCAAAAGTCACAAAATAGGATACAAAATCAGAAAGCTGACAGCTTGTCTTCAATATCGGAATCAAAGCACCATTGATCCAGGTTGCAAATCCAAAAACAAAGAAGAGAACACCAATGATGAACAATGGAACTATATTGTTTTGTGTTTTTTTGATAACAGAATGATTCATATTGCATATTATTTTCGCAAATATATTGAATTAAGGGAATCATTCGATTCAATTTACAGGAATATCAATCAATGAGAGCCATTCAATAAAATTGTGAAAGGCCATATAAACGGATTAATGTTAATATAATTATGAAGGAG